>JBIIQD010000429.1:0-3331 GCA_044342265.1 Hydrogenophaga sp.
TTCAAACAGCGAATGCAGGAAAAACCAGGCGTCCTCGACATTGCGCACACCGTCGCTGGCCTGCAGCAGTTCATTGAGTGCTTTCTCGTAGCGCTCGAACAGTGAGTTGATCAGTTCGTCTTTGGCCGGGTAGTGGTAGTACAGGTTGCCCGGGCTGATGCCCAGCTCGGATGAGATCAACGTGGTCGAGACGTTGGGCTCGCCGAAGCGATTGAACAGCTCCAGTGTGACTTCAAGAATGCGTTCGGCGGTGCGGCGAGGGGCTTTGCGGGTCATGTTCGGGCCCCTTGAGCTTGCAATTGGTTTTCGAGGGTGTCGATCGAGCTGCGCAAACGGTCAATCGCTGAGTCACGCCGCACCGGACTCGCCGGCAGCAGGTGACGCTGCGAGTCGCACAGTGATGCCATGTCCAAGGTAATGCCATGGCGCAGCAGCTTGCGGCCCAGGCTTTCCGAACGCTCGCGCAACAAGCGACGGGTTTGCTGGTAGGCGTGTTCGGCCAGTTCGCGTCGCTGTCGGTAGCTGAAAGTGTTGGCGAGAAACAGTTCGGCATCTTGGTGGTCGGGCTCGATCAGCACGATGTCGGTATCGGGGTAGATCCGTTCATAGTGTTTGAAACCCATGACCATACGCGAATGGATCATGGAGCGAAAGGTCTGGCTCATGACCGCGGGAAGACCGCCCTCGACCAGCGACGGGATGCGGTGGTCACCTGTTCCCGCATGAAACGGCACCAGCGGATTCAGACACAGCAGCAGGTCCACGCCCTCGTCCAGTGCAACCGTTGCGTGAACGGTCTTTTTCAACGCGCCGTCGACGTAGTGCTTGCCATCGATCACCACGGGCGGGAACAGTCCCGGCAGAGCGGCGCTGGCCTGGATGGCGCGTGAGATCGGCACGTGGTCCCAGCCAGGCTGCCCGAAAGGGGCAGCCTCACCGGTGTCCAACTCGGTCGCGACCAGGGTCAGACGCGCGCGCAGCTTTCTGAAATCGTTGCTTCTGCCAGGTTTGCTGAACAAACGTTCAATCTGCTGGTGGATACCTTCGTTGTCGAGCACGCCCGTGGGCAGCGCCGCGCCCATGCGCTCGAAAGCGTTGGTGAAAAGCTTGCCCTGGCCCGCCCAGGCCCACAAGGCACCGACCAGCAGCTCGGGCAAGCGAGAAGCCCGCCCAGCGAACTCCCGCCACGCCGGGCGCATCAGCCAGGCAGGGTCGAAGCTGTCCTCGCTGAGGCCATCTTCAATAAAGGCGTGGCAAAGCTGTCGCGGCGTGAGGCCATTGACCAGTCCGGCGGCAATGAACCCGCCTGCTGAAACCCCGACGTAGTGGTCACAAGTGTTGAAGTCCAGGCCTTGCAAGTTTTCTTGCAGCGCGCACAAAGCCCCGACCTCATAGATCGCGCCCAGTGGACCGCCACCGGCAAAGGCCAGCGCGATGCGAGGAGCGCGATCCGAACGCCGGGTCGAACGTGGGCGGGGAGGCGTCATGAAACCAAGTGTAGACCGGCTGTCACGGCGGACATGCTGCGTTGCAACACCCTTGACAGACGAAAAAAAGGGGCGCTGGGCGCCCCCGGATGCTCAGACGAGCGCTATATGGCCTCAGGCGGCGTTTCTGGTGCGCGAAGTCGCTTTGCGAACAGTCTTTGCGACAGGTTTCGAGGCCTTGGCGGCCGCTCTGGCCGCCGTTTTGCGCGGGACTGCAGCCTTGACGCCTTTGCCATTCTGACTGGTCACTGCGGCGCTGAGAGCGTCAATGCGTTCAATCAGTGATTCGATGTCGCGGGCCGTGGGCACGCCCAGCTTGTTCATCGCTTTGGCTACACGGTCTTCGAAGATATTCTCCAGCTTGTCCCACTGGCCAGCGGCCTTGCTGCCGATGTCATTGGCCATGCTGCTCATGCGTTGCGTGGCCTCATTGATGCGTTCTTCGGCCACAGCCTGGGTCTTGCGCTGGATCGACAGGCCTTCTTTGACCAGGGTGTCGAACGCCTTGCCGCCTTCGGCCTGCGCCTTGGAAAAAGCGCCCAGCCCGGCCAACCAAATCTGCTGGGCAGAGTCCTTGATAGCGCCCGAGAGAGGGGAGGCGCTGGCAGCGGGGCTGGCCTTGGTGGTGCCGGATTTGTGAGTCTTGGTGACCATGGATACTCCAAAGAACTGGGTGGGTGGAACTTGAAAAAGAATGCTGTCTTTCCGTTGCTGCTCTCACTTTACGTCGCCCCTGCACCGTCTGTGTAGGGGCCAGTGACTAAACCCGTGCAAGTCTGATCCGGCAACTTGCACGGGTTTGTGCTGAAACCTGTGTCCAAGTGGCTGGTGAACAATGCCCACTTGTCCTCAACCGAACGACTTCAGGAGAAACTCGATGCAGTACTTCGTCACCGGTGCCACCGGCTTCATTGGCAAACGACTCGTTCGGAAACTGCTGGAACGCAAAGGCTCGGTGGTTCACTTCCTGTTGCGCAAGGAAAGCGAAGGCAAGGTCGCTGGCCTGCGTGAATACTGGGGTGTGAGTGCTGCGCGTGCGGTGCCGGTGTTTGGCGACCTGACAACGAAGAAGCTGGGCGTGAGCGCCGAAGACCTCAAATTGCTCAAGGGCCAGGTCGAGCACTTCTATCATCTGGCGGCGGTGTACGACCTCGAAGCCGATGCCGACAGCCAGATCACCGTGAACGTCGACGGCACCAGGAACACAGTCGAGTTCGCCAAAGCGATTGGTGCCGGCCATTTCCATCATGTGTCATCGATTGCCGCCGCTGGCCTTTACGAAGGTGTGTTCCGCGAAGACATGTTCGACGAGGCCGAGGGTCTGGATCACCCGTACTTCATGACCAAGCACGAGAGCGAAAAGATAGTTCGCACCGAATGCAAAGTCCCATGGTCGGTGTACCGGCCTGCCGCCGTGGTCGGCGACAGTCGGACCGGCGAGATGGACAAGATCGACGGGCCCTATTACTTCTTCAAGCTGATCCAGCGCATGCGCCAGATCCTGCCGCCTTGGATGCCCAGCGTCGGTCTGGAGGGCGGACGGATCAACATCGTGCCGGTCGACTTTGTGGTCAATGCGCTGGACCACATCAGTCACCACAAACGCGCCGGCGGGCATTGTTTCCACTTGGTTGACCCCATGGGCTACCGCGTCGGCGATGTGCTCGACATCCTGAGCAAAGCCGCCCACGCCCCCAAGATGAACCTGTTCATCAATGCGGCGCTCATGGGTTTCATTCCCAAGAGTGTGAAGAAGGGTCTCATGGGGCTGGCGCCGGTGCGGCGTGTGTACCGGGCGGTGATGCAGGACCTTGGCTTGCCCGAGGACATGATGACTTTCGTCA
>JBIIQD010000430.1:0-3328 GCA_044342265.1 Hydrogenophaga sp.
ATGGTGTCCACGCTGACCGAACAGGGCGCCGACATCACGCTGCGGGCGCTGGAGATGGGTGCGGTCGACTATGTGGCCAAGCCCCGCATCGGCGTCTCCAGCGGCCTCAAGGAACTGGCTGGGGACATCGTAGACAAGATCCGGATCGCCGCTTGCGCCCATGTCAAGCGTCTGGGGCCCGCGCCCGCCGCAGCGGGCGCCTCGGCCAGCAGCCCCGCGACACCCGAGGCGGCCAGGGCGCCCTTGCCGCGCCTCTCCACAGAGAAGGTGATCTGTATCGGCGCCTCCACCGGTGGCACCGAAGCGATCCGTGAAGTGCTGGTGCCGCTGCCGGCGGACTCGCCCGCCATCGTCATTACCCAGCACATGCCCCCCGGTTTCACGACGAGCTTCGCAGCGCGCCTGGACTCCCTGTGCAAGATTCGCGTCGAAGAGGCACGCCATCATCAGCGGATCCTGCCGGGCCACGCGTACATTGCCCCAGGCGGCCACCACCTGCGCATTGACCGCAGCGGCTCGAACTACGTCGCCGTCGTCGAGGACACCGAACCCGTCAACCGCCATCGCCCTTCGGTCGAGGTGCTGTTCAGGTCGGCTGCCCGCGTCTTGGGCCCCAACGCCATCGGCATCATGCTCACTGGCATGGGGGGCGACGGTGCGCAGGCCATGCGCGAGATGAAAGACGCTGGGAGCTACAACTATGTGCAGGATGAAACCAGCTGCGTGGTCTTTGGGATGCCGCGCATGGCGATCCAGGCAGGTGCCGCCCACGAGATCCTCCCCCTCAATCAGATTGCCTCGGCCGTGCTCAACCGCTTGGCCAGCAACCCTGCCCTGGTGCGTCACCGCATCTGAGGCCTCTCACCCACTTGCGCTCTTGTACGGAGTCTTTGCCACATGAAAACCCACCGTCTTTTCGCCGCCACCGCCGCGCTCTGCGCGCTGAGCTTTTCCAGTGTCACCTTTGCCTTGGATGCCCCCAAAGAGCGCCCCATCCTGGCTGTCAGCGGCAAGATCGCAGTGAAGAACGCTGGCGAGTTTGCGCGCTTTGACATGAAGATGATCGAGGCACTGCCGCAACACAGCTTCACCACCAGCACCCCCTGGTTCGACAAGCCAGTCAAGTTCACCGGCCCGTTGCTGGCCGACGTGCTGGCCGCTGTCAAGGCCAGCGGCAGCAGCGTCAGCGCGGTGGCGATCAACGACTACAAGATCACCATTCCGGCCGGCGACGCGAGCAAGTACAAGGTCATCGTCGCACGGCTGATCGACGACAAGCCGATCCCGGTGCGCGAAAAGGGCCCGCTGTTCGTGGTCTACCCGTTTGACAGCAGCGCCGAACTGCGCACCTCGACCTACTACGAACGCTCGATCTGGCAGCTCAAGGCACTGGACGTCCAATGACCTTCTCATTGCCGAATCTGGCCCGCTGGCAAGGTCGGCAATGGGCCCTTGCGCTTTCGCTGCTGCTGGCGATCACGCTGACACCGCTGGGCTGGATCCAGTGGCGCCAGTACCGGCTGCTGGACGGCGTGTCGACCAACCAGGTCGACTCCATCATGTGGCAGGCCTACCAGCTCGAACGCGAGATGGGCCGTCTGGAGCACGCCATCATGGAAGCCATCAAGGCGCCGGACAAGGCCGATGGCTACGAGCTGCTCGAACGTTACGAGGTCTACCTCAGCCGCATCGACCTTCTGACCAAGATTCCGCGGCGTGACCTGCTGGAGTCGTCGTACGAATACACCTCGACGATGTCCAAGGTCAAGGAGTTCAACCGCCTGGCCGATCCGATGTTTGCCGACCCGCAGTCGCTGGTGGCCAACACCGGGAAGCTGGTCATGCTTGACGAGGCCGTCGAGGAACTCAAACCCCTGCTGGGCGAGCTCACGCGTGAGGCCAACCGTGCTGTCGCGCGCTTCGTCGACGAGCGCAATACCCAGCTGCGCCAGCAGGGCATGCTGGTCATCGGTCTGGCGACCGCCCAGATCATCGTGATGCTGATCTTCGTGGGCCTGCTGGTTCAGCACATCCGCAAGCAGCAGCGCCAGTACGCCACGCTGCAGAAGCTCAGCCGAGAGCTGGAGATCGCGCGCGATCAGGCTGAAGCCGCGAACCATGGCAAGAGCATCTTCCTGGCGAACATGAGCCATGAAATCAGGACTCCTTTCCAGGGTCTGCTGGGCATGCTCAACCTGCTGGACAACGCTTCGCTGACCAGCCAGCAGCGCGACTACCTGGGCACCGCACGCGACTCGGCCATGCACCTGCTGGGCGTGCTCAACGACATCCTCGACGTCTCGACCATGGAGTCGGGCACCCTCAAGCTGTCGGTCGCTGCGACCCACCTGCCCAGCGTGGTTCACGAGGTCGATGGCTTGATGCAGGTGGCCGCCCGCGACAAGGGGCTGGAGCTCAACCTCTACGCCAGCGCGGACCTGCCGCCCTGGGTCGAAGCGGACGCCACACGCTTGCGCCAGATCATGTTCAACCTGATCAACAACGCCATCAAGTTCACCACCGAGGGCAGCGTGATCGCTGAACTGACAAGGGCTCCGGCCGGTAAAAGTGGGGTGGTGCTCACGGTTCGAGACACCGGCATGGGCATGGACGAAGAAACTGTCAGCCGCCTGTTCACCCGCTTCTACCAGGCCGACAACTCGCTGCGCCGCCGTATCGGTGGCACCGGCCTGGGGCTGGAGATCTCGCGCAATCTGGCACGCATGATGGGCGGCGACATTGAGGTCAGCAGCCGACTGGGCGCCGGCTCGGTGTTCACGGTCTACCTGAACCTGTCGGAAGCCAAGGCCCCGATCGAGGAAACGCAGGTGTCGGTGATCGGCAGCATCGAACGCAAGCTCAAAGTGCTGGTGGCCGAAGACCACCCGATCAACCTGAAATACATGAACATTCTGCTGGAGAAGATGGGCCATGAGGCCGTTTTCTGCGAGAACGGGCAAGAGGCGCTTCTGCTGCTCGAACGCGAGTATTTTGATGTCGTGCTGCTGGACTACCACATGCCGGTGCTCGACGGCCTGTCGACCACCGAGGCGATCCGCAAGCTGGATGGCGAGGTCTCGGCGATCAAAGTGATACTGGTCACCGCCGATGTGGTCAACGACACCCGCAAGCGGGCTCTGGAAGTTGGCGTCAACGAGTTCACCAGCAAGCCGCTGCAGGCCGACGACCTCAAGCGGGCACTGCGCCGCTGCGGTCTGCTGGATGATCCCGGATTGACAGTCGAAGAGCTTGATACGTCCGCCATGCTCAGCACTGTCCCGTTCCCTTTATCCTCGTACGAGGTGCCGATCCGCCATCCGGACTTGGG
>JBIIQD010000431.1:0-3320 GCA_044342265.1 Hydrogenophaga sp.
ATCCAGTTGAACTGCACATTCTGGCGCGTGGTGAAGTGCGCGCAGCGGTCGGGCAGGCTGGGCACGTCGGCCAGCGCGACAACGGCTTTGGAGATGTCGTGAACTTCCTTGTGGTCGAAGTCGCGCGCCACCCGGGCCAGTGCGCGCAGTTGAGCGCCATTGATCTCGCCGTAGGGCACGGCCACGCGCAACATCGGCGCAAAGCGCTGCACATACCAACCGTTTTGCAGGCGCAACGGCTTGAACTCTTCACCTCCCAGGGTACCAGCCTGAAAGCGTTCGAGCTGATCGCGGAACTGGGCTGCGCGTTGCTGGACGAACTGTCGGTCGAAATCGGAATACTGGTACATGGTGGTCTGAGGAAACGGGAATCAGAAAGCGATCAGCTTGGTGCCGGCGTAGGCCAGCAGCAGCGACAGGAGTGAGCGCACCAGGCGCTCGGGCGTGTGGCGCATCAGCCGCGTGCCCAGCCAGATGCCGGGCAGCGAACCGGCCAGCAGCTTGCCCAGCAAAGGCCAGTCCACGGAGCCCAGGCTGGCGTGGCCCAGTCCTGCCACCAGCGTCAGTGGCACGGCGTAGGCGATATCGGCGGCCACGATGCGCGGCAACGGCAGCAACGGAAACAAGATCAAGAGGACCGACACGCCGATGGCGCCGGCGCCGACCGAGGTCAATGTGACCAAGACGCCGATAGCAGCGCCGAACAGCACCGGTAAGCCCCAGTGGCGCGCTCGCATGGCTCCGTCCAGAGCGCCTTCGGTCAGGCTGGGGGGCAACACCTTGCCTCGTGCGGCCTTGTACATCATGGCGGCCGCAGTCAGCAGCAGGGCCACACCCAGCGTGGTGGTCATGATCGACTGAACCTGTGCGCTTGCTGGCCCCAAGCGATGCAGGAAGAACAGCGTGATCAGAGCCGCCGGAATGCTGCCAGCACTCAGTTGCGCCACCACCCGCCAGGGCACCAGCCGTTGGCGCGCAAGATTGACCGTTCCGCCGGCCTTGGTGACCGCAGCAAACAGCAGGTCCGTACCCACGGCAAGATAGGGCTTCACGCCGAAGAAAAAGATCAGGATGGGTGTCATGAGCGAGCCGCCGCCCACCCCGGTGAGACCCACCACCAAGCCCACGAAGAATCCGGCAAAGACAAAAGCAAGCTCTGACATGGCTGCGCACTCTACGCAGCAATTCATATATCTCAAACAACATAATTGTTCTTCTTATATGCTTTCTGGTTATCAATAGATTCAAGCAAGGACGGCCCCAGTGGCGTCGGGCGCCATTGCCTTTACCATCCCTCCATGGACAAACAGAGGATCTACGTTCACGTCGTGGGGTTCAGTGACACAGAGCGGCACGCGCTCAATACAGTGTTCCGCCTCTCGGAAGAGCGCGACCAGGCGTACACACTCTGGACGCCTTTATCTGCTCCGGGGACCAATCCCAACAACGCATTGGCGGAAGTGGTTCTGGTGGACGGCTCCAGTGCCGAAGCGGTGCTGTTGCACGCCAGGCCTCCACTGGTCGGGCAACGCCTGATTTGGGTCGGCAGCCAGTCCCCCTCTCATGCGTGGCGGGTGCTCAGCCGACCCATTCAGTGGGCCAGCGTGCTCAATGACCTGGATGCGGTGTTCGCAGCCCGTCAGGCAGACTCCGGTTTTCTGGATGTGGATGTGTCCATGCCAGGACCGCTCGAACAGCCCGGTGTCACTTTCAAGCGCGGCCTGATCGTTGGCGCCTCAGAGGCCGAACGAGCCGGATTGGTTGCCTTGTTGGCTCAGGTGGGCGTGACCGAAGTGGACCAGGCCAACAGCACCGAGATCGCGCTGGATGCCATGACGCGGCACCGGTACCAATGTGGCATCTTTGATCTGGACGAGCACCATATCGACACGTGGCAATTGGCGCGGCATTTTGCAGCACAAAACGCCAATGCCCTGACCATGGGCATCAGCGAGCATGCAGGGCCACTGGCGCCCTGGCTCAACCGGCGCCGCGTGCGGCGCGACACCCGGCTTACAGGCATCACGGCAGTGGTCGGGCGCCCACTTCATGCGGTTGAACTGCAGCGCTGGATGCAGCTGCTCGCCTGACCACATCAATGGACTTGCCGACGGGCGAGCTTCCAGACGAACCTCGCCGGGTCCAGGGCCCGCTGCAAGTCGGCGGGGGCCAGCGCCTCGGGCAGCGCCCGTTCGTCGATCTGTGCCGCCAGCCAGCGAGCGCACAAGTGCGCCAGCGTCAAACCTCGCGAACCCAGTGCGGTGAGCGTGAAGAGGCCAGGCAAGCGCGGGCACTGTGCTTGCGGCACCCGTCCTTTGTGGCGGCCTGCCGATCGCATCAAGGCGTTCAGCGCAGGCACATCTGGCACAGCGCCCACCAGAGGCAACCGGTCCAAAGACGCACACCGCACCTGAGCCCATCCCAGCAGCGTGCCACGCACCGCGCACTCGTCCAAGGTTTGCGCTGCTTGAGGCAGCATGTCTTGCAAGCTGGCTGCATTGCGCTGATGCGCAGACGCTTGAATGCTGGTATCGGTGCAGCCGCGTTCGTAGGTAGATCCTACGGCCCAGATGCGACCGGGCCACAGCGGCGGCAAACCAGTGTCTTCATAGGCTGGAACAAAGACCCCGTTGTTGCGGATCGGGCGTTGAGCCAATGGGTCCTGCTCTAGCGCAGCGAGCGTCATCTGTCCTCGAACGGGAAACAGAGGTAAGTTTGCGACATCGGGCCCTGATCGATCTTCCAGCAAAGCGAGTGCTCCGTAGGCTGTGGCGACCACCACCACTGGCGCTTCTCCCACCGCAGTCCCTACGGCATCCAGCGCTTGCCATTGATTGCCGACGCGCTCAAGTTGGGCAATCCGTGTGGACCATCGAGTTTCCAGCAAGCCCAGTTTTTGCGATTCTTCCAGCCACGTCTGCACCAAGGACGCTGGTCGCACCAGGGCGGCGGGCCAACGGCCGGGGTCGTGCCCCAGGTTGTCGACCTCGGTCGCTTGCCAGCCCTGACCCTGCGGTACCAGTCGTTCGAGTTGTTCCCTGGTATCGACCACGCCGAGGGCGCAAAGGCGCGACAGTGGCGTGGGGGCACGGGTGACATGGGGGCTGAGCATGCCCACAGGCAAACCGGATGCGCCCTGTGCCGGGCCATCGCCCTGATCAATCAGTTGAACCCGCCAGCCACATCGCGCCAGTGCCACAACAACAGCAGCGCCAGCCAATCCCGCGCCCAGCACCAGGGCACGTTGGGATTCATGTGGCATCAAAGCGGTGCCACCAACCTCACTGGCTGGCTGGAGGAGGGACGTAACCAGCGGCGGC
>JBIIQD010000432.1:0-3319 GCA_044342265.1 Hydrogenophaga sp.
CTGCGGGAAGCACCCGTCATCCTGGGCTGCATCCGGCGCGCGGGTTTCAAATCCAGGGATGCCGTGGAACCGGCTTTGCCGGGCCGCGGGCATCGTCCCCCCTCCGGGGGGAAGCCGCGTCAGTGGCGCAGGGGGGAGCGTTTAGCTCTCAGCGCGCACGCTTATGCGTACCTCTTGCTCCGCAAGTTGTTCTTCATTTCCTTCAACAGCGGTTGCAGCTTGCCGCCGCCAATGCGCAGCGCGAGACAGGTGGCCACCACGTCGATCACCATCAGGTGCATCAGGCGCGAGGTCATGGGGCTGTATCGGTCGTAGCCTTCGGGGTGATCGGCCGACAGGTGGATGTGGCCGGCGGTGGCGAGTGGCGAGCCGCTGGTGGTGATGACGATCACGGTGGCGCCGTGTTTGCGGGCGATGTCGGCGGCGTCCATCAGGTCGCGCGTGCGGCCCGAGTTGGACACGATCACCAGGCAGTCGCCCGGGCCCAGCAGCGAGGCGCTCATCACCTGCATGTGACCGTCGCTGTAGGCGATGGCGTTGATGCCCAGGCGGAAGAACTTGTGCTGCGCGTCCTGCGCGACGATGCCGGAGTTGCCGGCGCCGTAGAACTCGATGCGGCCCCGGTTCTTGTAGGTGGCCAGCAGCGCGTCCACCGCTTTTTCAATCGAGTGGGTGGACGCGTCGTTGCGGTACTTCAGGAACGCCGCCACGGTGTTGTCGATCACCTTCACCAGCACGTCGCCCACCTTGTCGTCCACGTCCACGCTGCGGTGGATGAAGGGCACGCCTTCGCTCACCGTGCCGGCCAGCTTGAGCTTGAAGTCCGACAGGCCGTCGTAGCCCATGCTGCGGCAAAAGCGCACCACCGTCGGCTTGCTCACGTGGGCGCGGTCGGCCAGTTCAGACACTGGCAGGCTGGCGAAGCTGCGCGGGTCCAGCAGCACCAGTTTGCCCACGCGTTGTTCGGCGGGCGCGAGTGAAGGCAGGGAAGCTTTGATGCGGTCTAGCATGGCGCGATGGTAATCTAGTTACATAAAATGCTGAAACTTCCAACAGTGCAAAGGTCCCGATGAACCAGCTCAATGCCCTCAAACAACTCACCACCGTGGTCGCCGACACCGGGGACTTCAACCAGATCGCCGCGTTCTCGCCCCGCGATGCGACCACCAACCCGTCGCTGATCCTCAAGGCGGTGCAGAAGCCGGAATACGCCCACTTGCTGAAGGACGCGGTGGCCCAGCACGGCGCCCAAGGCCACGACGAGGTGATGAACCGACTGCTGGTGGCGTTTGGCTGCGAGATCCTGAAACACATCCCGGGTCGCGTGTCGACCGAGGTGGACGCGCGCCTGAGTTTCGACACCGAAGCCACCGTGACCCGGGCTCGCCGCATCATCGACTTGTACCAGGGCGAGGGTGTGCATGTGGACCGCATCCTCATCAAGATCGCCTCGACGTGGGAAGGCATCCAGGCCGCTGCCCGGCTGGAGCGCGACGGCATCCACACCAACCTGACTTTGCTATTTTCGTTTGCCCAGGCGGTGGCTTGTGGGCAGGCCAAGGTGCAACTGATCTCCCCGTTCGTCGGCCGCATTTACGACTGGTACAAAAAGAGCGCCGGCGCCGCATGGGACGAAGCCGCGATGGCGGGCGCCAACGACCCGGGCGTGAAGTCGGTGCGCGCGATCTACCACTTTTACAAAAAGCACGGCATTGCCACCGAGGTGATGGGCGCAAGCTTCCGCAACGTGGGCCAGATCACGGCGCTGGCGGGCTGCGACCTGCTGACCATCAGCCCCGAGCTGTTGGCCCAGTTGGCCGCCAGCGAGGCGCCGCTGGCCCGGGCCTTGGACGCGGGTGCCGCCCAATCGATGGACATTCCGTTTGTTCAGTACGACGAAGCGGGCTTCCGGTTCGCATTGAACGAGGACGCCATGGCCACCGAAAAGCTGGCCGAAGGCATCCGCGCTTTTGTGGCCGACACGATCAAGCTCGAAGCGATGATGCGCTGACGGCCAGATCCTTCCAGCACCGGGCCGCCACCGCGGGTCCGGGTTCATCGATGGGTCGATGGAACCCCTGCACTGGTTGGCCGTTTCAAGGGCTGGTCAATGGCGGCGGGGTTGATCGGCTCATCGTGTCATCGCCATTCGGATCACGCGCTCGGCGACACAGCGGCCCTGGACCTTACCGCCTTCAATGCCGCTGCGAAAGTGGATGCCCGCGTACAGCCGCGAGAGGGCGGCTTCATCGGCAGCGGCGCGGAAACTGGCGAAGCTCCGTGGCCCCCAGCCCCGGTCGTTGTGGGTGTTGTCGGTGAACCGGGTGCGTGCACCGAATTCGTGTTCGAGCACAGCAGCAGCCGCCGCCGACAGCACCGAGTGACCCGACGGGTATTCGGGGAACGGGGGCGTGTGCATCAGCGTCGGCACCCACTGGCTGTCGACCATCAGCTGGATCGCGGTCACCGGGCGCAGCAGGTTGACGGTGTACTTGGTTTTCCAGGTGGCGATGAAGGCATCGGCCATGGCCAGGTGCAGCCGTGCATAGACCTGCGCCGCGCGGGCCAGGCTGGCTTTGCCGACCTTGAGCTGATCGGTGGCGATGAAGGTCCAGTGACCCGCCGGGGTCGGCGTTTTCAGGGGATCGTCGGCCCAGTACAGCGAGACCTGCCGTTGTTCCTGGGTGGCTGCCTGGCTGATGCGGTAGACCTCTTCGGTCTCGCGGTGAAAGGGCGAGCCGACCTGTTCCGAGTAGGGCGGTGGCGTCGGAGCCTGGCAGGTGTCGGCCTGCGGCAAGACGAAAGGCCGCACGTCGCCCCACCAGGGCAGCAGCGCGGGGGCGAAATTGGGGTGTGTCGGCACCCACAGACCCGCGCCACTGGGCGGCACGTAGTTGGCCTGGTGGCGGCGCAGCGGTCCCCAGGCTTCGTGGCCGCCGTCGGTGCGGGCCCAGGTCATGATGGCCATCGCCATCAAGCGGCCAAAGGTCTCCGAGCGTGTGCGCACTTCGGCGCCCACCACCTGCGGGTCGAAATCGCGCGCCAGTTTCTGCGGCAGGCTCCGCTCCAGCAGGTCGATGCGGGCCTTGTTCTCCAGGCTGGCGTGCGGGAACATCATGCGCGTCATGCCCGCCATGGCGCTGTGGGCCACGGTGGGCCAGTGCAGGCGTTCATCGGGCTGCGCCAAGGGCAGCGACTGCAGTTCGTTGAGCTGGCCAGCCAGGCTGCGGTGGCCGGGCATGCCGGGCGCCACCGATTCGTACAACGCGAGCGCGATGTAAGCGAGTGCGCGCGAGGTCACGGGTGGGCTCATGCCTGG
>JBIIQD010000433.1:0-3314 GCA_044342265.1 Hydrogenophaga sp.
CAGGCGGCGCGCGCGCTGCACGCAGGGCACGCGCAGCTGGCCATCGCCGGTGGCGTCGAGAGCATGAGCCGCGCGCCATTGGTGATGCCCAAGCCCACGGCCGCGTTTTCGCGCCACGCCGAGATCCACGACTCCACCATCGGCTGGCGCTTCGTGAACCCGCGCATGGAGCAGCTGCACGGCACCGACGCCATGGGCGAGACCGCCGAAAACGTGGCGCGAGAACACGGCATCTCGCGCGCTGACCAGGACGCCTTTGCGCTGCGCAGCCAGCAGCGCGCAGCGGCCGCGATGCGCTCGGGTCTTCTGGATCAGGAGATCACACCCGTCGAGGTGCCGGGCCGCAAAGGTGCGGTCACGCAAGTCCTGGAAGACGAGCACCCGCGCGCCGACACCACGGTCGAGAGCCTGGCCGCGCTCAAGCCCGCCTTCCGCCAGGACGGGAGCGTGACGGCAGGCAACTCATCGGGCGTGAACGACGGCGCAGCGGCCCTACTGCTGGCCAGCGAAACGGCGGTTGCACGGCACAGCCTGCGCCCGCTGGCGCGCATCGTCGGGTACGCCAGCGCCGGCATCGCGCCGCGCGTCATGGGTTTCGGCCCGGTGCCCGCGGTGCACAAGCTGCTCGTACAGACCGGCCTGCGCGTGAGCGACTTCGACGTGATCGAACTCAACGAGGCCTTCGCCGCGCAGGGCCTGGCCGTGATGCGCGCGCTGGGTCTGCCCGACGACGCGCCACACGTGAACCCGAACGGTGGCGCCATCGCTTTTGGCCACCCCTTGGGCATGAGCGGTGCGCGCCTGGTACTCACCGCTGCGCGCCATCTGCAGCGCACCGGCGGCCGCTACGGGCTGATCACCATGTGCGTGGGCGTGGGCCAGGGCGTGGCGATGGCCATCGAACATCTCGGAGCGACCGCATGACCGCCCCCCTGCACATCACCCGGCGAGGCCACGTCGCGCTGATCATGATCAACCGCCCTGACACGCGCAACGCGCTCAGCGGTGAGGACATGTTCGCTGCCTTCGAGTCGCTGGTGGACGAGTTCAACAGCGACCTCACCGTGCGCGCTGCGGTGCTCACCGGTGCCGGCACCGCCTTCTGCTCGGGCGGCAACGTGGCCGAGATGCGCGACCGCACCGGCATGTTCGCGGGGTCGCCCGAGGAGATCACCGAACGCTACCGCCGGGGCATTCAGCGCATCCCGCGCGCGCTGGCGCGGCTGCAGGTGCCGCTGATCGCGGCGGTGAACGGCCCGGCCATTGGCGCTGGCAACGATCTGGCCTGCATGTGCGACCTGCGCATCGCCTCAACCACGGCGCGCTTTGCCGAGAGCTTCGTCAAGGTTGGCATCATCCCCGGCGACGGCGGCTGCTGGCTGCTGCCGCGCGTCGTGGGCCACGCCAAAGCGGCTGAGCTGGCGCTGACTGGCGACACCATCGACGCCGCCGAGGCGCAACGCATCGGCTTGGTCTCGCGTGTGGTCGGGCCCGACGAATTGCTGTCCGAGGCCCTGGCCATGGCCGACCGCATCGCCGCCAACCCGCCGCAGGTGCTGCGCTGGACGAAACAACTGCTGCAACAGGCGCGCACCAGCACACTGGACGAGGCGCTAGACGCTGCCGGTCAACTGCAAGGCCTTGCGCACCACACGGCCGACCACACGGAAGCGGTGGCTGCCTTCTTCGAAAAGAGGACACCGGTCTTCAGCGGAGGCGCTGTATGAGCGAGGTCTTGATCGAGGAACGGCCGCACGCAGGCGTCGCGCTGCTGCGCATCCACCGGCCCGAGGTACTCAACGCGCTCAACCTGGCGCTTCGGCGGGCGCTGGCCGAAGCCTTCCGCCGCCTGGACGCCGACCCGTCGGTGCGCGTGGTGTTGCTGGTCGGCGGCCCGAGGGCCTTCTGCGCCGGTGCCGATCTGGGCGAATACGTGGACGCCAGCCCGATGGACTTGCTGCAACGCCGCCACGACCAGCTTTGGGGCGCCATCGCAGCCTGCAAAAAGCCTGTGATCGCCGCCGTTCGCGGCCACGCGCTGGGCGGCGGCTGCGAACTGGCTCTGCACGCCGATCTGATCCTGGCCGGGCGCAGCGCGCGCTTTGGTCAGCCGGAGGTGAAGGTCGGCATCATGCCGGGCGGCGGCGCGACTCAGCGGCTCACGCATGCGATAGGGAAGCACGGTGCAATGAAGCTGCTGCTGCTCGGCGAGCCCATCGACGCCGACACGGCGGAACGCATCGGTCTGGTGGCCGAGGTGCTGGAAGACGAGGCGGTAGAAGCGCGGGCGCTGGCCATGGCTCAGCAGTTGTGTGAATTACCGGCCGTGGCGCTGCGCCTGATCAAGGAATCGGTGCTGATGGCGATGGAGACGCCACTGGCAGCCGGACTGGAGTACGAGCGCAACGCCTTCCAGACATCCTTTGCCAGCCCCGACAAGCACGAGGGCATGCGTGCGCGCCTGGACAAGCGGCCTGCGCGCTTCAACCAGGGCTGAAGCGTACCGGCCCACCGGGATCAAAAGACCTCGGTATCGACCTCGCTGTTGGCCTGGGCGTTGTAGCGGTCACCGTGCACCGTGTGCTGGTTGATCAGCGCATTGAGGCGCGCGATCACGTCGGCCGACAGCGTCACGTCTGCCGCGCCGATGTCGTCCATGAGGTGGTCCACGCTGGTCGTGCCGGGGATGGGCAGGATGTCGTCACCCTGGTGCAGCAACCAAGCGATGGCGAGTTGCGACGGGGTGCAGCCCAGCTCGGCGGCGATGGCGTTGTAGGCCGGGAGCAGCGCCGTGTTGCGCGCGTAGTTGTCGGGCGCAAAGCGCGGCATGCTGCGGCGGATGTCCTTGGCGTCGAAAGCGTGCACGTCCAGCGGGCCGCACAAAAACCCGCGAGCCACCGGGCTAAAGGCCACGAAGCTCACGCCCAGCTCGCGGCAGGCCTGCAGCACCGCGATCTCTGCGTTGCGGGACCACAGCGAGTACTCGGTTTGCAGCGCTGCAATGGGGTGCTCCGCGTGCGCCTTGCGCAAGGTGGTGGCCGACACTTCGCTCAGGCCCACGCTTCGGATCTTGCCCGCGCGCACCAGATCGCCCAGGGCGCCCACGCTCTCTTCAATCGGTACCGCTTTGTCCCAGCGGTGCAGGTAGTAGAGATCGATCACATCGGTCTGCAGGCGCTTCAAGGCCGCTTCACAAGTGGCCTTGATCGTGGCGGGCCGACCGTCGATCACCCGCACCTTCACGCCATCGGCATTGGGCACACCCTGCATGCCGCACTTGCTGGCCAGGGTGAACTTCGAGCGGTGCCGGGCCA
>JBIIQD010000023.1:0-12545 GCA_044342265.1 Hydrogenophaga sp.
TAGTGGGTAAGCAGCACATACTTGATTGGCTTCTTGGAAACCCTGCGGATCTGTTTGATCAGGTCGCGCGCCATGGCCGGCGTGGCAGTGGCGTCGCTGACCATGATGAAGTCATCGCCAATGATCACGCCCGAGTTGGGGTCGCCTTCGGCGGTGTAAGCCCAGCAGTGTGGGCTGAGTTGCTCGAAAGTGATCTTCTTGTCTTGCAGATCAGCCTGGGAAGCAAAAGCTTTGCTCATGGCGAGAGGTCTCCTGTAGAAATCATGGGTTTGGCGAGTCGAGCGACGTGAGGAAGAATTTTACCTAATCGGAATAGATTACGTATAAGTAAATTTCACGCCTCTACATGACAAGACTAGGTGGCCATGCCTTCTTCGAGCACCGACACGACCTCTTCAGCAAATGCCGCATAGCTCATGGGACCACCGGGGCGCAGCCAGGTGAAGGTCCAGTTGATCATGCCGAACAGCATCATGGTCAGCGCGGTCTGGTTGGCCGGCGTCACGCGGGCCGGATACGCACGCTTGAGGAAGCGGGTGAAAGCAGCCACCACATCGCGTTGGCGGTTGAGGATCAAGTCGCGCTGCACCTCACCCAGGAACTTGGTGTCCGACACCAATGCCACATGGCGCGTGGCCGAGCTCTCATATTCGTCAAGGAAAGCACGCACCAGTTCGTGCAACGCATCCCGCTCGCTCAGGTTCTTGCGCTGCGCCCGCGCTTCGGTCTCGCCGATCAGCGCCAGCAGGCGCTGGGTGTAGCGGTCCAGCAGATCGAACAAGATCGCTTCCTTGCTCTCGTAGTAATGGTAGAGCCGGGCCTTGCTGGTGCCACAGGCAGCAGCGATGTCGTTCATGCTGGCGGCCGGGAAGCTCTGGCGCGCAAAGCACTGGGCAGCAACGTCGAGGATTTCCTCGCGCTTGATGTCGTGGGAGGCGGACTTGGGGCGGGCCATGCTGGATTCTCCCACCCCCGCGCCGCCTTCAGCGTCACCCCCTCAAGGGGGCGGTCCGAGTGGCCCGGCGGAGCCGGTTCCACCGCACCCCTGTCGGAAGGCACTTCGGGCTGCCGTGCTGGCGTTGTCTGGCGCTCCTGACTACGATGCGCCCATGGCCATCCGTCCGATCACCGACCCTTTTGTGCAGCACGCCTGCGAGCTGCTGTCCTGTCTAGGCCCCGTCAAGGCGATCCGAATGTTCGGCGGCTACGGGCTGTCGGTGGACGGCATGAACGTGGCCATCATTGCCTGGGACACGCTGTTCCTCAAGACCAACGCACAGACAGAGCCTCAGTGGCTGGCGGCGGGCTGCGAACCCTTTGTCTACGAGGCAAAAGGCAAGTCGATGCAACTCAACTACCGCACCCCGCCCGACGAGGCGCTAGAGTCACCGGCGCTGATGGCGCACTGGGCGCGCCTGGCGCTGGAGGCGGCAGTGGCCGCGCGCAAGCCCGCCCCGCGCAAAACCACTGCCAAGCGCTCAAGACCGCATTGATTCCAGCGGCGACAGCACCCGGCCCCGCCCGGCCACCAAGAACTCGCTGTAGCCGGCCAGCCCCCGCAACACTCGCGCCAGCGATATCCCAGCCTGTCCCAGCGCACCCACCAGCTCACCCATCGGCGTCAGCACTTCGCGCGAAAAACGGCCTGCAGTCACCGCTGGCGCGCGGGCATCTGACCAGTCAAAGCACACCGGCTCGGTGGTCCCATGGGTCATCAAGGGCTCCATCACCAGCCGGGCGCCCACTGGCACCACCAATGACTCACCCGCCTGCAGGAAGCGGTCGCCCGAGTCCTGCGGCGACAACGCACCGGGGGTACCCAAGGTCACCCAGACATGGCCCCGATGTATGCGCAACAGCGACGCCTCCTTGGGGTGCAAGCCGATGGCGTGACCTGGGTGCAGGCGCCAGGCTCCGGCCATCGAAACACGGGGAGCGTAAGCAACAACAGCGTGGGACATGACAGGCTCCATGGACGGCAAGATGAGTGTCATCTTCTTCCCGGTGGGTCGACACGTCCAATGAAATGGGGCTAAGCTATTGATTCGATAACTGCATCAATCCTCTGCCCCTGCTTCCGATGTCCATGCCGCTCACCTCCAACCATCCGCGCACCCGACCGATCGCCGCCGGCCACCTGCGCGCCTTTGAGGCGGTGGCCCGCCACCTGAACTTCCGTGCTGCCGCCGAAGAACTGTCACTCACACAAAGCGCAGTGAGTCGCCAGATCCAGTCGCTCGAAGACGAGGTCGGCTCCGTCCTGTTCCTGCGCCACACACGCTCGGTCGAACTGACCAGTTCGGGCACCATTCTTCTGCGCGCGGCGGGTTCGGCGCTGGAGCGGATTGATGCAGCCGTGAGACAAATCCGGCAAAGCGCGGGGCGCCGCAGCGTAGCCATCACGACCTGGGCCTCGTTCGCGTCGATGTGGCTGATTCCGCGCCTGGAGGCGTTCCAGCGCGAGCACCCGGACATCGACATCCGCATCGACGCCACCGACGCCGCGGTCGACCTGAGCACCGCCGACGTGGACCTGGCGTTGCGCTATGCGGTGCCGCAAGCCGTACCGCCACATTCCGCGCGCCTGTTCGGCGAACAGCTCACGCCGGTGGCCAGCCCCTGGCTGCTCAAGACCCACCGCATTGCCAGGCTGGATGACCTCGCCAAAGTCACGTTGATCGAGGCCAGCGATGCGCACCGAACCCGCCACCTGGAGTGGCTGACCTGGCAACGCTGGCTGGACCACTTTTCGACCACAGGAGGCACCCGCGCCTCATCACGCGCAAAGACCAAACTCACGCCCAAGCGCTGGTTGTATTTCAACTACGCGCACCAGATCGTGCAGGCGGCCCTCACTGGACAAGGTGTGGCGCTGGCGCGGCTGCCGCTGGTCGCCGAGAGCCTGGCCAACGGGGATCTGATCGAACCGCTGCCGCAGATGCGCATCGATTCACCGTTGGTCTACTGGCTCGTTGTCACCCCCCGAAGCGCGCAGCGCCCCGAGGTCAAGGCCTTCTGCGACTGGCTGCTCAAACAGGCCGCCATCACCCGCGAAGCCATCGGCGACGTGCCCGACCCGGACACGGTGGACCACATTGATTGAGTAAGCCCCCTGCGCTGCTGCACGTCTTCCCCCACGGGACCACGCCAGTGGTCGGGCAAAGCCCGTTCCACGGCGTGTTCTTGAGCAGACACGTCTATGCTCATCGCATGCATTCTTCAGCTCAACACGCCGCCGGCAACCTGCGCAGCATCGTCAACATGCTGCTGGCGGTGATGTTTTTCTCGCTCATGGACGCCGTGCTCAAGACCTTGTCGGCACACTACCCGCCGCTGCAAATGGCCTGCCTGCGCGGCCTGACCGCGCTTCCGCTGGTGCTGGCGTGGATCCAGTGGCGCGGGGGCTGGGGCCGGCTGAAACACCTGCGCTGGTCGCTGCACATCCTGCGCGGACTGCTGGGTATCGCCATGCTGGCGCTGTTCACGCGCGGTGTTAGCGAGTTGCCGTTATCAGCCGCTTACACCATCTTTTTCATCGCGCCTCTGTTGATCACGGCGCTTTCGGTGCCGGTGCTCAAAGAGCGCGTGCCCAGCGCGCACTGGTGGGTCATTGGCATCGGTTTCATCGGCGTGCTGGTGGCCATCCGGCCCAGCGGCGGCGACCTTGAGGCAGGTTTCGCCACCGTCGGCGGCTTGGCGGTGATGGGAGCTGCACTGTGCTATTCGGTGGCAGCGATCACAGGCCGTCTGCTCAGCCGCAGCGACAGCACCGAATCACTGATCCTGACCATGATGCTGTTCATGAGCGTGGGCGGCGGGCTGCTCGCATGGTCGGGCTGGAAACCGGTGTCGATGGACCATGCGGGTCTGCTGCTGGCGCTCGCCGTCACCGGCTTTCTTGGTCAGCTGACGATCAACGAAGCCTTTCGCCATGGCCAGGCGAGTGCGGTCGCGCCGTTCGAGTACACCGCACTGGCCTGGGGCCTGGGCTTGGACTGGCTGATCTGGAGCACCCTGCCTGAAGCCCACACCTGGCTGGGGGCGGCGATCATCGTTGGCAGCGGGCTTTACCTGGTGCGCCGCGAAAAACGCATCATCGAGGTGCACGCCAACGCAGAACACCCCTGACCCGACAGGCCAATAGGGGACACCTCACAACCTCTTCGGAGACCGGACATGAGAACCAGGGCTCCCCTGGAACGGGCTGGGCCCGGCCACAGGGAGCGTCCCCCTCGAAGCGCCGAAGGCGCGCCACAGAGGGAGAAGCCGCGCAGCGGCGCAGGGGATGAATCACCTGTACGGCCACATCACGCCGGTGTCCGCCAGGATCGCGTCCAGCGGCACATCATGACCCTCAGGCTGCAATTCCGGCAGGTAGGCGAAGTCGTAGGCCAACCCGACGGTGAACGGCTTGGGCTGGAGCGACGCCAAGGTGCGGTCATAGAAACCACCGCCATAGCCCAGCCGGTATCCGCCGGGCCCATATCCCACACAGGGCACGAAGATCAACGTCGGCTCGATGACCTCGGTGTCTTTGGGTTTCGGGATGCCGTAAGCGTCCTCTTCCATCGGGCAACCGGGATACCAGCTGTAAAAGGTCAGCGTCTTGTCGACCTTGTTGACCACAGGCAGGCCGATGCGGCGGTGCTCCTGAGCGCCCTGGGCGTCTTCTTCCAGACCCGCTTCCTGCCAGCGAAACAGCGCAGGCAGCGGGTCGAACTCGCCCTTGATCGGCCAGTAGGCGCCAATCACGGCGTCGGGCCGATGGATCAGCCAGACCCGCATGACACGCTGCAGCAGGTCATTGCGCCAGGCGCGATCGGCCAGGTTCTGCCGTTTGTCGATCAGCAGCTTGCGCCAGGCGGCTTTGGGGCCTTTGGAGGCCGGGTCTTTCGCTGGGCTGGAAGGGTTGTTGTCCATAATCGACGCATGACATTGATGCGCGTGAAACAAGGGCTGTTGTTCATTATGGCCGCGCTGCTGATGCAAGGCACGGTCCGAGCACAAGCCAGCGCCGATTCAGCACTGCTGGAGATGCGCGATGCGTACCGGCGCAATGCCACGCCCACTCTGACCGCACTGCTGTGGAAGGTACAGGGCCATGTCCTCGAACCGATGGCCATCTACTGGGAAGCCAGGGCGAGGTTGGAGTCAGCCGCGCCTGCCGACGTGCGCGCCGCGATGTCGCGCATGGCAGGCACTTACTGGGAGGACAGGTTGCGCAACGACTGGCTGCTGTTGCTGGGGCGCCAGCGCAACTGGGCCACGTTCGAGGCCGAGCTGCCTCGCTACCGCATGAACGATGACAAGCAGGTCCAGTGCTACGCACTGATGCTCGACGCCGCAGCGCGCCGAAGGCCTGCGGACGAAGCTGCGCGCCAGGTGCTCAGCCTGTGGCAAACCCAGCGCGACGCGGATGACGGTTGCACGACCGCCGCCAAGGCGTTTCTCGACAGTGGCCACCTCAGCCCGGCACATGTCTGGCAGCGCGCTCGGGTAGCCATGGAAGGCAACCGTCCTGCCGCCGCTGCACAGGCGGTGCAGCTGTTGAACCCCGACGGGGCAGCCATGGTGACCACCATCGCGACCGACCCGGCGCGCTACCTCGACGAAAAGGTGACCGCCCTGCGCCAGCGCACCAAGGAGATGGTCACGCTTGCGATTGTCCGGTTGGCCAGCCTCGATGCCCTGGCAGCTGTGCGCGAGATGGACCAGACGCGCTGGAAGGCCCAGCTGACGCAGGAAGAGAGGAGCTGGCTATGGGGCGTGATCGGCAAACGCCTGGCCCAGACCTCCCCACTGCAGGACCAGGCACTGGCGGCTTTCGTCAACGGTCAGGACAAGCACATGCACGGCGACCACCTGGCCTGGAAAGCCCGGGCTGGCATGCGCGCCGGTGCCTGGGGCCATGTGCGGGACGCCATCGACGCGATGGAAGAGACGCAGCGCCAGGAACCCACATGGGTGTACTGGCGCGCCCGCGCCACCCAGGCCCTGAGGGAGCCCGATGTGCTGACCGCACAATTCATCGCGGGTGGTCTGTTCCGGTCACTGGCGGGTGGCACGGGCTTTTATGAGCAACTGGCACGGGAAGACATCGGGCTGCCGGTGGTGGCAGCCCATCCTCCGTCGCCGCTGACAGCGCAAGAGCTGGAGACCGCTGCCACCAACCCTGGATTGCAGCGGGCCCTGGCAGCCATACGGCTGGGACTGCGCAGCGAAGGCGTGCGCGAATGGAACTACACCATCAACCTACACACCCGTGGCGGCATGAGCGACCGCGAGCTGCTCGCCGCCGCCTCACTGGCCTGTCGGCATGAACTCTGGGACCGCTGCATCAACACCAGCGAGCGCACCCGCACGGTGCAGGACGCTACACAACGTTTCCCGATGCCGTTTCAAGCACAGGTGGTCCGGCGCAGCGCTGAGATCGGTCTGGACCCGGCCTATGTTTATGGCCTGATCCGGCAGGAAAGCCGCTTCCTCACCGATGCGCGCTCGGGCGTCGGCGCGTCGGGTCTGATGCAGGTGATGCCCGCGACCGCGCGCTGGACCGCGCGCAAGATCGGCCTGTCCAACTTTCAGTCTCACCAGATCACCGACCGCGACACGAATATCCTGATCGGTACGTCTTACCTCAAGCTGGCGCTGGACGATCTGGAGGGCTCCATGCCACTGGCCGCAGCCGCCTACAACGCGGGACCGGGTCGGGCACGGACCTGGCGCCAGGGGCCGACACTGGCGGGCGAGATCTGGGCCGAGAACATCCCGTTCGAAGAAACCCGGGACTACGTCAAGAAGGTGTTGTCCAACACCACGCAGTACGCCGCCCTGATCACCGGACAACCCCAGTCTTTGCGCGCGCGCCTGGGCATCGTCGGCCCGGCTGCCCATCCCGAGAA
Source organism: Hydrogenophaga sp. (assembly GCA_044342265.1). Lineage (GTDB taxonomy): Bacteria > Pseudomonadota > Gammaproteobacteria > Burkholderiales > Burkholderiaceae_C > Hydrogenophaga. The sequence continues at coordinate 6,903 of JBIIQD010000023.1, forward strand.
CTACAACAAGGAATTGCCATGAAACGCGTGTTGGTGCTGGGTGGCACAGGGTTTGTCGGTCGCCATGTCTGCGAAAAGCTGCAACGCGAGGGCTGGAGTATCACCGTCCCCACACGCCGCACGTTGAATGCGTCCGCGGTGCAGCACCTGCCGAGCCTGAGGGTGGTCGAAGCCAACGTGCACGACGGTGCAGCGCTCGCGCAGCTCTTGGTCGGACACGATGCTGTGGTCAATCTGGTGGCGATCCTGCATGGCAGCGAGGCGGCTTTCGACCGCACGCATGTGGTGCTTCCTGCCACCTTGGCCCGAGCTTGTGAGGTCAGCGGGGTGAGACGGCTGGTGCATGTGTCAGCGCTGGGCGCGGCACTTGATGGGCCATCGAAGTATCAGCGCAGCAAGGCACGCGGCGAAGAAGTGTTGCGCGCCGCCAGCCTGGACCTGAGCATCTTGCGACCCAGTGTGATTTTTGGCGCCGGTGACCAGTTCCTGAATCTGTTTGCCAAACTGCAGTCGGTGTTTCCCGTGATGCCGCTGGCGGGCGCGAGCGCCCGCTTTCAGCCCGTCTGGGTCGAGGACGTGGCCGATGCGGTGCTGGCCTGCCTGCGCGACAGCGGTCTGCCACTCAGCAGCATCGGCCAAACCTTTGAGTGCGCGGGCCCCGATGTGTTGACATTGGCCGATCTGGTGCGACTGGCAGGCCGACTGGGCAGCCAACAACGGTTGGTCATTCCCCTGCCTGCCGCAGTGGGTCGGCTGCAGGCGATGGCGATGGAATTGATGCCTGGTGAACCTCTGATGAGTCGCGATAACCTCGATTCGATGGCGGTTGACAATGTGGCCACCGGGCAGTGGCCTGGTCTGGCATCGCTGGGTATCGAGCCTGCTTCGGTGCATGCCATTGCGCCGCTGTACCTGGGCACAGGCAAGGCGCTCGGTGCACTCGCCGCCTATCGGCAAACCCGGTAGGCCAGACGCGGGCAAACCCGAATCCCACGTGCATTCCAACTTCAGCCCGAACGGTGGCTGATGTCTGTGCTGAGGCGTCTCCCCAAACGGCCAGCCACTGCCCGACACATCGCACAACGCTTGTCCCGGCAACGGTTGGGCATTTCCTTGGGAACTGGTTTTTTGGCACACTCGGTCTGATTCCTTTTACCCGAGACCCATCATGGCCAGTACTTCTGCCAAAACAAAGTCGACCTCTGCCATCACCTCCTCAGTCACCTTTCGTTCCGAACACCAGCGCGATGTGGTCAACCGGCTCAAGCGCATTGAAGGGCAGGTGCGCGGGCTGATCGAAATGGTCGACAGCGGCCGCCCCTGCGAGGACGTGGCGCAACAGATGTCTGCCGCCCGCAAGGCCATGGACAAGGCCTTTTACCGAATGATGGCTTGCTCGGTGATGGAAGCAGTGGCAGAGTCTGATTCGGAAGACCAGACCTTGCGCGAGGTCGAGCGCTCCACACGTATCCTCGAAAAATACGCCTGAGCCGCATCCGCCTGTCGACTGGCGAATCAATCGCCCCCAGTTTCGTCATCAATCGCCAGCGGCCCTGCCGCTACGATGAGGTTTCAATTTGGAGAAACCCATGGCATTGCAGCTGTACATCGGCAACAAGAACTACTCGTCCTGGTCCATGCGCCCCTGGGTGCTGTTGACTGGCGCCGGCATTCCGTTTGAGGAAAAGATGGTGCGCTTTGACTCGTTCGACGCGCAATCGGTCTTCAAGTCGGTGGTGGCTGCCATCAATCCCGTGGGCAAGGTGCCGGTGCTGGTGGACGACGGATTCGCGGTCTGGGATACGCTGGCGATTGCCGAATACCTGGCCGAGCGCTTCCCGGAAAAGCAGCTCTGGCCGACCGATTCGAAGGCCAGAGCCCGTGCGCGCACTATCTGCGCCGAGATGCACAGTGGTTTCACCGCCCTGCGCAGCCATTGCCCGATGAACATCGAAGCCTCGCTGCCCGAGGTGGGGCGCATCGTCTGGCGCGACCAGGCGGGTGTGCGCGCAGACCTGGCGCGCATCGAAACCATGTGGACCGGGCTGTTGGCCGAGCACGGGGGACCCATGCTATTCGGTGAATTCGGTACCGCCGACGCTTACTTCGCTCCCGTCTGTTCGCGCATCCGGACCTACTCTCTGCCCGTCAGCCCAGTGGTGCAGGCCTACGTAGATCGGGTGCACCAGTTGTCTGCGATGCAAACCTGGACACAACAGGCGTTGTCGGAGCACGACTTCATCGCTTTTGACGAACCTTACCGGTCGGGGAGGTAGCCCCCACGCTCCACCGCTGCGCGGGTCACTGCCCCCCGAGGGGGCTGATCCGTCTTGGGGCGCCCCGGCGCCGGATCCCGAGCCTCCACCCTCCACCGCTGCGCGGGTCACTGCCTTGCGCCCTACACTTGTCAGATGGACATTTATCTGGTGGGTGGCGCGGTGCGCGACGCCCTGATGGCAGGTGGTTCGAACCTGGCCTCCCATGTTGATCGCGACTGGGTGGTGGTGGGCGCTGCGCCAGAGGCGATGGCGCAGCAGGGATTCTTGCCTGTGGGCAAGGATTTCCCCGTGTTCCTGCACCCCAGAACACACGAGGAATACGCCCTGGCGCGCACCGAACGCAAGACCGCGCCCGGCTACCACGGCTTCGCGTTCCACACCGATGCGGGCGTCACCCTGGAACAGGACCTGGCGCGCCGCGACCTGACCATCAATGCGATGGCGGTGGCGCAGGCCGAGGCCGACGATCCCGCCAGCGCCCAGGTCATTGATCCGCATGGCGGGCGGCGCGACCTGCAGAACCGGGTGCTGCGCCATGTCAGCGACGCCTTCATCGAAGACCCGGTGCGCATTCTGCGGCTGGCGCGTTTTGCGGCGCGCTTCCCCGACTTCTCGGTGGCCCCTGACACCCAGGCCTTGATGATGCAGATGGTCGAGGCCGGCGAGGTCGATCATCTTGTGCCCGAACGGGTCTGGCAGGAACTTTCCAGAGGCCTGATGGAGCAACGCCCCAGCCGCATGTTCGAGGTGCTGCGCGCCTGCGGTGCGCTCGCGCGGCTGCTGCCCGAGGTGCAGCGGTTATGGGGGGTGCCGCAGCGCGCCGAGCACCACCCGGAGGTGGACACTGGCGTGCATCTGATGATGGTATTGGACATGAGTGCGCGCCTGGGGGCCGGTCTGCCGGTGCGCTTTGCCTGTCTGTGCCACGACCTGGGCAAGGGCACCACGCCGTCGGACGTGTTGCCGCGCCACATTGGCCACGAAGAGCGCAGCGTGCGCTTGCTCCAGGACGTGTGTGCGCGCTGGCGCGTGCCACGCGAGAGCCGGGAGCTGGCGGACGTGGTAACGCGAGAACACGGCAACATTCACCGCAGCGCAGAACTGGGCGCAGCGGCACTGATGCGCCTGCTCGGACGCTGCGACGCGTTGCGCAGGCCCGAACGTTTTGAAGAGGTGCTGCTGGCTTGCGAGTGTGACGCGCGGGGCAGGCTCGGCTTTGAGGAGCGGGCTTACCCGCAGCGCGCTCGCTTGCTCGCCGCGCTGCGTGCGGCGCAGTCTGTCGACAGCGGGGCCATTGCCAGGGAAGTCGTGCAGAAAAAGGTGCGCCGGATCGACAATGACAGTGCCTCTGAGGTCACCGACACGGGTGCGCGCATCGCCAAAGCGTTGCACTCGGCCCGTACAAGGGCGGTGACCCAGATGCTGACCGAACACCCAACCTAGGAGTTTGCCGTGGCGCAGAACAATCCGTTCAATCCCGAACTTCTCGAAGGCATCCGCCGCTACGGTTTCCGCAAATGGTACGAACGGGAGCTGCTCTCCAGCCACGCCCACATGGCGCTGGCGCTGTTGGCCTCGGTGGCGATGATCGCCAGCTTTGAAGCCTTCAAGGGTGGCAACTGGAGCGAGAAGCTGATGGACACCGCTTTTGTCCTGGTCTGTGCTGCGATTGCGTTGTGGTCGCTGCGCCGCTACCTGTACCTGCTGATGCATGCAGAAGAAATGGCCAACCAGGCCAATTGCTCGAAATGCCAGGCCTACGGATTGCTGCAGGTGCCCGAAGGGTCGAGAACCGATGAGCGGCGGCTGGTCCCGGTGTGCTGCAAGCGCTGCGGTTTTCGCTGGGACATGCAGGACGGCTAAACCACCTGCTAACGGAGGGCTTGCGCAACCCCCAAAAGCGCAGGCGATTGCTCCGAGGTGATGACCCAGACCGGCATGTCCTTCAACAGCCGGGTGAAACGCCCTTTGTTTTCAAAGCGTTGGCGAAAAACAGACTGATCGAACCAAGTACCCAGGCGCGGCACAATGCCGCCACCGACGTAGACCCCGCCCCGAGCGCCCAGTGTCAATGCCAGATTGCCGGCCACCGAGCCCAGCATGGCACAGAAGAGGTCGAGTGTTTCCAGGGCCTGTGGGTGCCCGCCTTTCAACGCGGCTTCGCTCACCTCGCTGGCCGAGTCCAGCGCACCCGTCCCCACGCCGTCGATCTCGGACAAGATGGAGCAGACATCCACCAGCCCTTGTCCGCAACACACACGTTCGGCAGAGGCGTGGCCGTAACGACGGATCAGTCCATCCATCACGAGGCGCTCGCGCGCTGTGACGGCGGGCAATGTGACATGCCCGCCCTCGCCCTCCAGCGGCACCCAGCCGCCGCGTCCATCCGGCAACAGTCCTGAAACCCCCAGGCCAGTGCCCGCGCCCACCAGCCCCATCGCGGTTCCTGGCACGGCAGCGCCACCGCCGACCTGCCGAAGTTCGGTCGCAGGCAGATCGGGCAGCGCCATCGCCAGCGCGGTGAAGTCGTTGAGCAACCGCAGCGTGCGCAGGCCGAACTCGGCCTTCAGCGCAGTTTGCGAGAACGCCCAGTCGTGGTTGGTCATGCGGACCTCGTCGCCCGTGATCGGGTTGGCAATTGCGATGGCCACCGAGTCCGGCACACCACGTCCCAGCCTGTCGAGGTAGGCGTGCATCGCTGCTTGTAACGTCGGAAAGTCAGCGCCGGGGAGCACTTGCACGTCGGTGATCGACGCGCCAGGCGCTGACTGCCAGGCAAATCGAGCGTTTGTGCCGCCGATGTCGGCCAACAGGCGTGCGGTGTCAGAACGGTTCTGGTGCATGGCGACTGGTCTACAACATGAAGCCGCAATTATGCCGGGCCTGTAATCAAGTTACGGGGCCAGGACCGCAGGGCCCGGGGTCTTCATCGCAGCTGCGAACGGGTCCAGCGAACGATGTCGGCAGCGCCCATGGCGCCCGCCTGCCGCGCCAGCTCACGACCGTTCAGGAACAGGGTCAGGGTCGGAATGCTGCGGATGTTCAGGCGCGAGGCCAGGTTCTGGACCGCTTCGGTGTTCACCTTGACGAGCCTGACGCTGGGCTCCAGTTGCCGGGCTGCGGCTTCGAACTGGGGCGCCATCGTGCGACAAGGTCCGCACCACGGCGCCCAGAAATCGACCAGCACGGGCAATTGCGAGCGTCCGACATGTTTGTCAAACGCCGCTTCGTCAAGTTCGACCGGGTGGCCGTTGAACAGCGGTCGGTGGCACTTGCCGCAGTCGGGATCCGACGAGAGATCCGCCGAGGACACGCGGTTGGTGGTGTGGCAATGGGGGCAGACGATGTGCAAAGGATCGGTGGC
>JBIIQD010000435.1:0-3306 GCA_044342265.1 Hydrogenophaga sp.
TTCTGGGCATAGGCCAACACGTCGACATTGAGCTCATCGTGCAGATTGGGTTTCACCACCAGGAGCGTCCCCTCCGGTCGCACATTGGGTCCAGGACGGCCATCGGCCAGCAGCGGTCCAGGTCGCTCGCGATAGCGAATGCGCGCCAGCAACACACCACGGCAGCTGTGGTTGTTGTTCATGTGTTCAGGCGATAGCACTGTCAGGTCTGTCACTTCCGTACCAAACAGTTTGGCGGCCTCATCGGCGGTGTAGAAGTCAATCTCGGCACCGAAATCGATGCGGGCTTTGCGCACCAGGTTCTCCAGGTCACCAAACTCATACTGCACATCGCAACCCGCGTCAGACAAGATGATGAATTCGATTTCGCGCTTGAGCAGGGCATACACGCCCGTGTTCTCAAAGTGACCCCCGTCCGACAGGTACCACCAGGGCCGGTCAGCACCAAAAAATGTGGCCGATGCTTCGCTGGCCAACATCAGCGGCTTGGGCATGACACGCCATCCGACTCGGCTAAGCCAATTCAGCTCGGGAACAACAAGGGGCGAGCGAAACCAAAGACCCAGTCGTACACCCAGAAAGTAGACCAGCAAGGCCAAGCCCCGCGAGGTGTAGGAGCCGGCACCCGGTGAGGCCGCCGCGCCGGATACCGCCACCCAACGACCAAGTGTGCCCACATCATGCATGGCACTGGCGGCCACAAATCCATCACGTCCGACCTCGAGTCCGCGCGAGGTGGCAGTGAGGTTGCAGCCTTTGCGGTCGGCGTTGTACAGACCACTCTGTCCGTCACGCGTCTGATTCAGGCAGACGTTCACCAAGTGGATGGGGCCACCCCGGGTTTCCGGTTGGTAGTTCGACAAGCGGGTGTCGTCACCGTCGACCACTTCCGTGACACTGGCATGGGCGCGTGCGGGTTCCGCCATGCCCTCGTCCAATCGGCGTCGCGGATTGCCTACCGCCAGGTAGGCCCTGGTCAAGCGGGCCCGGTAAAAGCTGTGCAGCGATGAGGAGTTGGCCATTTGTGAGTTGCTTGCGGTGAGCAACACCCAGGTGGCCCAGACACCCAGCACCAGCGCTGCTCGCATCCACGCAGGCACCCCCACAAACACATCAAAGGTCAACGGCATGAACATAAACCACTGCAGGGCCACGAACCACGCCAGGACCAAGGCCAGGAGCCCCAGCAAACCTGCCATGTTGAGCAAGCGCGGCATCCACTCGCTGGTGCGGTTGCCCGATTCGGCCGCGAGCTGCTGCAAGGGTTGCATCAAGGTGCGCAGGACCAGAATCACCACGCCGCCCACACCAGCACCACCCCAGAGCCAGCGGTTGCCGTCTTGCAGTTCTTCCATCAACCACCAGCTCAGGCGGTCTAGCGCCCCCAGCCCCGCCAGGGCCACCGCCATCAGCGTGACGACGCGCAGCGCCCGTGTCAGCCGGTTGCGCAGCAGCGCCACTTCCAGGCTCCAGGCTCTGGCGCGTGTGGCCAACCAGAGCAGCGCTCCCACATGACCCACCAGCAAGGACAGCAACGCCAACGTGGCGGCCATGGGCCATGTCACTGCGCGTGAAGCAAGGTTCATGGCACCTTGGGCATGGAGACCGCGCAGGACCGCGAAGGTCACCGCGGCCAAAATCACCACAAACACCGCGTCGCGCAGCGTGGATCCTGTTGCGTCCGGGCCGTCGCGGGCTGCCCAGTATCCAGCGATCAGACCCGGCGCCATCAGCAACCACTGCATCGTGGCCACGGTCCACCATGGTGTGTGCCAAGGTTCCCAGCCTTGTGGTTCCAGCCATTGGAACGTGTGTTGCAACAGGTGAGGGGCCGTCACCAGCAGCCCTGCGAACATGCAAAAGAACATGAACTCAAAGTGAATCGCCAAGAGCGAGCGCAAGAAAGTGACCACCGCCATGCCAATGTCGCGAGAGCCCGCAGGTGTGAGGTAGCGACCATTGCGGCGCAGCCACTGCAACACATGGGCGTCGCTGTGGGCCAGACGCTGCTGCGCCGCATGAAAGCCCCACAGCGACACCAACCGGCCCCACATGCTGGCGACATAGCCGCCACCCGACACGCTGGAGAGGTAGTCCACGCGGCCCAACAGGCCATCACCGGCCAAGCTGCGCTGAGCGGGGTCACCCCCCCCATGCTCACGACTCTGCGCCAAACCACGCAGCAAGCCCAGACCGAACGTGGCGCTGCGCACGCCACCGCCTGAGAGGGCCAGTCCCACACGGGGCAGGCCCATCTCGTCGGCGCGTTGCGCTGCGGATTCCCCCAGCACTTCTTTCCTGCGGGCGATCAGGGCCAGCCTTTCCGCCTCATGCAGCAACGGGTTTTGCTGCGCAAAGTGGCTGGACGGGTGGCCTGACGCAGAAGCGTTCGGCAGCTCCGGAGTTGAGGTCGGGTTCATCAGGATCTCCCCTGGCCCAGGATGGTGGACGTGTGCCGACTGTAGGCAATTGACACAGGATCGCCATCCCTTGGATTGCGGAGGTCCAGGGGGAGCAGGCCATCGGCATGAACCCAATTCCCGGGGCCGTCGGAGCTGGCGGGGATAATCCCACCATGGCAAGCAAGCAAATGGTCGTGGTGGGTTTGAGCGGGGGCGTGGACTCTGCGGTGAGCGCGCACCTGCTCAAGCAGCAGGGCTACGAAGTGGTCGGCATCTTCATGAAGAACTGGGAAGATGATGACAACGGTGAGTACTGCTCGTCGAACATCGACTTTGTGGACGCAGCTTCCGTCGCCGATGTGCTGGGCATCGAGATAGAACACGTCAACTTTGCCGCCGAATACAAGGACCGGGTGTTTGCCGAGTTCTTGCGCGAGTATTCGGCCGGTCGCACACCCAACCCTGACATCTTGTGCAACGCCGAGATCAAGTTCAAGGCCTTCCTGGACCACGCGATGCGCCTGGGCGCCAAGAAGATCGCCACGGGGCATTACGCCCGTGTGCGCCTGAACGCCGCCACCGAAAAGCACGAGCTGCTCAAGGGCCTGGACCCGCTGAAAGACCAGAGCTACTTTCTGCACCGCCTGAACCAGGCCCAGTTGTCCAAGACGCTATTCCCGGTGGGCGAGTTGCCCAAGACCGAGGTGCGCCGCATCGCCGCGGAGATCGGTCTGCCCAACGCCAAGAAAAAAGACAGCACCGGCATTTGCTTCATCGGCGAGCGGCCTTTCCGCGACTTTCTGAACCGCTACATCAGCAAGGAACCTGGCCCGATCAAGGACCCGAACGGTCGCACCATTGGCCAGCACGTGGGCCTGTCGTTTTACACCTTGGGTCAGCGCCA
>JBIIQD010000436.1:0-3298 GCA_044342265.1 Hydrogenophaga sp.
CCAGACGGTGCGGTAGCCCTGGGCGCGTGCGGGCCGGATCACGTCTTCGTGCAGCCGCAGTTCGAAGCTGCCGTTGTAAAAGTAAGCCAGGTGCGCATCGGCAATCACCACATCGGCGTCGATGCCACGCTCGCGCACCTGGTCCACGAAACCCTCACGCACGATGTCCTGCGGCACCTCCTGCGCACCCGGCATGAACACAATCAGCGTCTGGCTGCGCGATGCGGGTGACAGCGGCAGGCTCAACACCTCCATCGGCACCTGGGGCGTGCGCAAGGGCAGGCTGCAACCGCCCAGCGCTGTCGCGACCCCCACGACCAGCACCACAGAGGCCAAGCGCCAATCATTCAACAGCGTCCGTAGCTTCATGCTTTCTGGCTCCTGTGCAGCCACCATTGTGCGGCGGCACCGGACATCGCGAACACGAGCATCAGCCAACCCAGGTTGATCGCTCCGTTGTGAGGGAACAAGCCGACCGCAAAGCCACCCACTGCGCCCATCAGCTGCTGTGACACCCCGGCCACTGCCGCTGCGGAGCCCGCCAGCGCCGGCAACAGGCCCACCGTGCCTCCCAGTGCCGGCGGCACCAGCAAGCCGTGGCCGATACCAAGCAAGACCAACGGCAACGCAAACGCCAGCGGCGTGTTCACCCCAGCCAGCGCGAGCGCCAGCATCAGCACGATGCCCGCCAAGGTCAGCGCCTGTCCGAAAAACATGAGGCGGCGCTCGCCCAAGAGGCGGGCGAAGCGCGAGGTCAGGTAGTTGCCAACGATGTACGAGCCCGGAATCGCCATGATGAAAAACCCGATGCCGTCAGGCTTGACCCCGTAGCTGCCGAGCACGATAGGGGCGCCGCCAAGAAAAGCGTAAAACGTGGCGGTCGCCATGGCCAACAGCAGAACGTACAGCAGGAACGAAGGCTCGCGCGCCAGCCGTGCATAGGAGCTGAACATGGCGCGCATCCAGTGCGGCTGCACCGTGGTCGCCTGGCGGTGATCGGGCAGGCCGCGCCAGGCGGCGACAAACAGCACCGCCGCCAGGCCCGCCATCACGACAAAATTGGCCTGCCAGCCCAGCCGCACATGCAGCTGCCCGCCAACAATCGTCGCCAGCGGTGGGCACAGGCCCATCGCCATGCCCACATAGGCCATGACCCGAGTGCGCTGTGGACCGTCGAACAGGTCCTGCACCATCGCCCGACCCACCACCATGCCAGCGGCCGCGCCCGCACCCTGCAGCACACGCGCCGCCACCAGCAACGGCAGGCTCGGTGCCAACGCCGCCAGCACCGAGCCCGCGAACGACACCGCCAGCCCGACCATCAGGATCTTCTTGCGACCTACGCGGTCCGACAGCGGGCCGTACAACAGCTGCAACGAGCCATAGGTCACGACAAAACCGCTGAAGGTCAGCTGCACGGCCGCCTGACTGGAGCCGAAGATCGCGCCCCACTCCTGCATCGACGGCAAACAAATCGTCATGGCCAGCAGGCCGAACGCCAGCTGCGCCAGCAGATTGGCGATCAGCAGGCCATGGGGTGCAGGGCGTGCGGCGGAAAAGGTCATGCGGACGGTTGTTTGGTTCGGCGAAAGCACCGAGGCTACCGCGATTCGCGCAGCTGCCCGAGGCACCGCGCGTTAGCCCTCGCTAAGATTGCGCCATGACCCAGTACTGGCTGATGAAATCCGAGCCAAACGAATGCTCGATCGACGACGCGCTGGCCGCCCCCGGCGCCACCGTGCCATGGACCGGCGTGCGCAACTACCAGGCCCGCAACTTCATGCGCGATGACATGCGCATTGGCGACGGCGTGCTGTTCTACCACTCCAGCTGCGCCCAGCCGGGCATCGCAGGGCTCGCGCGGGTGGCCTCGGGCACGCGGCCCGACCCGACCCAGTTCGACCCCGCTTCGCCCTACTTCGACCCCAAGTCAAAACCCGAAGCACCGCGCTGGCTGCTGCTGGATGTGCAGGCGCTGAAGAAGACGCGGCTGATCGGCCTGCCCAAACTTCGTGCCACACCCGCGCTGGCCGAGATGGTGGTGCTGCAACGCGGCAGCCGGCTGTCGATCACGCCGGTGGGTGGCGAGCACTGGAGCTTCATCACGCAGGAACTGCTGGGCAGCTGACGCGGACAATTTGTTCAGCCCCACTGCCCGCTCGACAGCAGGGTCTTGATGTTGTGACACATGGACTGCTCCTGCGAGAACGAACGGTCTGGAGAGGGGTTTGATTCTTTGCCAGGTGACGGCCCTGAGCGCTTGCACACATTGCTCGGAAGCGGTCGTTCTGGAATGCCTGCCCCGAACAGGAGCTGTGCCCTGGTTTCTCAGCTGGACCTTGGCCGATATTCTGCGGAAAGCGACCTCGTGCCGCGAGCGTCATGTCTCCATCAAACGAATCGTCAAGCCGTATGTGACTTGCCGGGAAAGCACAACCTCGTCTTGCGTTCCGTGTTCAAGGAGGTCTTCCTCAGAAAGACGCCGCCGGGCAAGTTCAAGGTCGCGGACGGTGAAGGTCAACGCCTGGATGCGGTTCTGAGTGCCAGGAACCAACGACAGCTCGATGTCCTCCGTGATCATGATGGACTCGCCGGATGTCCCTGACAATCGCCGCCATCTTTCCGTCGCGGTTGGTACGTCTGGGCTCATCATTTCGATTGCTTTCAAGGCCACCATTCCAACGAGCCCGCCACTCAGGCCTTCCAGTGCGGCACGCTCTGCGCTCCGGCGCTGAGGAGTCTTCAAACCTCTTTTCCACGGCGCGATGGGAGCCTCAACACCCCATTCGCAAATGAACACGCAGCACGCGTCGCTGGAGACGTCCAGGATCACGGAATTGGTGAAGTTTGTGCGAACCACCCCACATTCGTCCTTTGTGGCGTAGCAGCGCGGCGCCTTACAAGCCAGCCCTGCGCATTGGATGCGCGAGATGGTCTCGGCCAGGTTGCTTCGTGGCTCGAGGGCAATCTGGTGAAACAGGGGCAGCGAACAATCGGTCGGCAAATCAGAGTTGTCTGTCGCCGCCCAGATTTCTAGGTTGGTGTTGCCAACGCCTACCCAGAAGAACGTGGCAAATGGTGTTCGCTGAAGTGGCCATGTTTCCGGGAGGCCAAGTCGATTGTGTAAGAGGTCATGGAGTGACTCGGCAGCGGTCGTTCGAATGACAACATGGTCTATTCCTTCATACGCGCGCTCTGCCAATTGGTGTTCCTTTTGTCATCCGACCGCATGTCGGCAAACTGGTGGCATTGTGCCGTCGGGCGGAGCGTCCGCTCGTGGCCGAGGCTGTGAGCAGGA
>JBIIQD010000437.1:0-3297 GCA_044342265.1 Hydrogenophaga sp.
CGGGCTTTGCGACAGAATCGACCACACGCCCGCTCGGATCGTGAATCAGCACCTGCGATACGCGCAGGTGACCCAGACTCTCAGCGGAGAAGTTCTCGTCGACGAATGTCGGCTTGCGACCCTGCACAAAAGCTACTGTATCGCTCCAATACGCATAGTCTTGCGATGTGGCCAGCAGGGACTGCACTTGCTCGTCGAGCACGCGGCGGGCGCGCTCACCCTCGCGGTGGGTCCGTTCGGTTTCGATGCGCTCGAACGATGCGCCAATGACCGCACGGGCAGCCAACATAGCACCCGCCGTGCCGAGGCTGACGACGACAAGCACCAGCGCCCAGACTTTGTGTTGCAGTTTCATGGATGTTCAGATCATCGGCGCAAAAGGTTTCGGCTTGAACAGCGACCGAGGACTGGCTGTGACGCAGTGGACAACCAGCCAACTTCCTGGGTCAACGCGCAGCAGCGTCGTTCAAAGACGATACCGGCCTGTCGATCGGGCTGCCACATTTCATCCGTGCAGGCACCGCAACCGGCCAAGTTCGAGCCCCCACCCTAGCCGAAGTCAGAACCCAAGACTGACCCGACGCCATCCAAGCACCGAAACGACCCGGCACAGCCATCGGTGCCTCTGCTTTTTCAGACGGCTTGGCGGGAGGGCAGGTAAAGGACGAAACAGGCGCCGTATGGGCCATTGATCAGTCCAATCGAGCCAAAGTGGCGCGACATGATGCCTTGCGCCACCGACAGCCCCAGTCCGTTGCCACCACCGGAGACTTTGGTGGTGAAAAACGGGTCAAAGATGCTATCCACAAGCTCTGGGGAGACGCCAGGACCATGGTCCTGTACCCGCAAAGTGAGATAGCGCCCATCGGGAAGCCCTTCGGCCCCGGGCGGCGCGTCTTGACCTTTGGCCAAAGGCAAGTCCTGTCTCTCCAGCGTCAGTTCAATTCGTCCCTGTCCGTTCATGGCGTCGGCCGCGTTGATCAGCAGGTTCACCAGCACCTGTTGCAGTTGCGTGGGATCGGCGTCGACCACGTCGCCGTCAGTCAGGTCGTCAAACACCACTTCACATTCTTTGGTCAACCCGACGGAAACCAGTTGACGGGTCTCTTCGATCAATTCAGAAAGCTGCATTGGTCGAAAGCGAGGGGTCGCTTGCCGCCCAAATGCGAGCAACTGCCGTGTCAAACCACTGGCGTAACGGGTGGCTTTCAAGATCTGTTGCAGCGCTTCGTGGCTGGGGTGCTCGGGGTCTGGCAAGTCTTCTGCCGCCAATCGCACAGAGCCGGAGATGGCGGCCAGCGAGTTGTTGAAGTCGTGCGCAATGCCACCCGTGAGGCGACCCAGCGCCTGGGTTTTCTGGCTCTGCATGAGTTGAATCTGCAGCGCCTCTTGTTGTTCGTGCGCCTCGCGCTGGTTCTGTGCATCCTGCCGTACCCTTGCCAGCAAGTCATTGATACCCTTTGCCAGCTGACCCAACTCATCGGGCTCCCCCACAGTCACAGGGGCTGCCTTCAACGGTCCGTTGAGGACAATTCCGTGGACATCTGAATGCAACCCCTGCAAGCGCCGCAGCAGCAGCCGATCGAGCAAGCTCACCAACAAGAACGCCGCCGCAAGGCCTGCAAGCCCAGACAGGCCCATGCTGGTCCAGGCCAGCCACTGACCTTGCCGATGCAGGTTGCGATCGAGCTGCATGACCAGTTCGGCCACTGGTCGACCCAGGTGGTCCAGCAGCTTGGTGCGAAGGTCCTGCCTCTGCGCGTCGACCACCTCCAGTTGCATGTCTTCGACGCCACGCAAATCAAATGACAGCGATGTGGGGATCATGAGCACATCGGCAAAACGCTGGATCTCGGCGGCATCAAGGTGACGCACCATGGTGAGCGCTCCCTTGGCTCCCAACTCTGGGCGGTCCGGGTCATGCACCAGGGCGACCGAGACCATCTCCAGCTTGCCGTTTGCGACCTGGAAAGTTCTCAAGACTTTCTTCGGGTCACCCGATGCGATCAGGGGTTCGACCAAGGCTTGCAACGCCTGCTGGGTTTGAAGCGACACTGGCCGCAAATCGCTGCCCTCTTCGGGTCTTTCGGCGGAGCCGATCACACGCCCGCTCGCGTCGTGGCCCAGCACCTGCGTCGCGCGAAGGTTCCCCAGACTCTCGGCCGAGAAGTTGTCGTAGAAAAATGTCGGATTTCGGCCTTGCACGAACTCGAACGCATCGATCCAGTAAGCGTTGTCCTGAGCAACGGCCAGCAGGGACTGCACTTCCTGGTTGAGCACGCGGCGCGCGCGCTCACCCTCGCGCTGAACTCGTTCGGTTTCAAGGCGGTCGAATGACGAACTGACGACGTGCCGCGCAGCAAGCATCGCGGCCGCTGTGCAAAGGGCGACGACCGTCAGCACCAGTGCCCACGCCTTGTGTTGTAGTTTCATAGAGTTACTTATCAGCATTGAAAATGGCAGGGCCCGCATGGCTGCCATGCGAGTTGACGTGACGAACTTGACAGCCTTCTCGCTTGCTCCGCCCAGACGCTGCTGGGTTCAATCGAAGACGATGGCGGCCTGTCGATCGTGCGCCTGCGCCATCCAACTGGCCAGAGCCGCGTCGGTTGGGAAAAACTGCGCGCGGTCATCCAGCTGCAGCTCGCACTGGGCGCCTGGCCGTTGGACCACCAGCCGCACCGTGAGGCCGCGCACCAATTCGCCTTGTTCGGTCTCTTCTCGGCGTGGCGGAAACTCGCGCACCAGCCGCGCCACCGCGGGTGGCTGGCCGTTGACCGCCACGCGCAGGTACTTGCCAAAGCGGCAGCGCGCCGCAGGCAGATCCCAAAGCTGCTGAATTTTCAGCCGCAGACCGCCTGAAAACCGATCGGGTTGTGCCATCGCCTGCACGATCACCAGCTCATCATCTTTGAGCAAATGGCGGTGCTGGTTGAGCAGGTTTTCGTCCATGCTGACTTCCAGCGAAGCACTCTTGTCTTCCAGCTTCAGGAAGGCCAGTTTGCCGCGCTGACCGTTGATGACGCGAAAGTCGGAGACGATACCCGCCAGGATCACCGGATCACGGCTTTCTTTCACTTCGGACAGGGCCGTGCGTGCAAAGCGCCGCACCTCGCGCTCGACCTCGTCAAACAGGTGACCGGAGAAATAGAAACCCATCGCCGCCTTCTCGTGGGTCAACCGCTCTTTCACGCCCCAAGGCGTGGTGGTCTCGTAAGCAGGCTCCTGCGTGCTCGATCCGTGGTCATCGCCCGCGAGCATGTCAAACAGACCGCCCTGGTTGGCGTTGGCGTGCGT
>JBIIQD010000438.1:0-3287 GCA_044342265.1 Hydrogenophaga sp.
CCAAGACCACCCCATGAGCAACGTACACCTCGTCGACCACCCCCTCGTGCAGCACAAGCTCACGCTGATGCGCAGCAAGACCGCCAGCACCAACAGTTTTCGCCGCTTGTTGAACGAACTGTCCATGCTCATGACCTACGAGGTCACGCGCGACATGCCGATGCAGCCGATCGAAGTAGAAACGCCGCTGGAGACCATGACCGGCCATGTCATCGATGGCAAGAAGCTGGTGTTCGTGTCCATCCTGCGCGCGGGCAACGGTATTCTGGACGGCATGCTCAGCGTGGTGCCGGGCGCGCGGGTCGGCCACATCGGTCTGTACCGCGACCCCAAGACCCTGACGGCGGTGGAGTACTACTTCAAGATGCCACCTGACATGCACGAGCGCGATGCCATCGTGGTGGACCCGATGCTGGCCACCGGCCATTCGGCCATCGCCGCCATCGACCGGCTCAAGGAATGCCGGCCGAAGTCCATCAAGTTCGTCTGCCTGCTGACCTGCCCTGAGGGGTTGGCCGCCATGGACAAGGCCCACCCTGACGTGCCGGTCTACACGGCGGCCATTGATCGGCAGCTCAACGACCATGGCTACATCCTGCCCGGCCTGGGCGATGCAGGCGACCGCATCTTCGGCACTCAGTAAGTTTTACCCTTTCAGTCCCCTGTTTCCCCACCAACTCACGGAGAACATCCCATGAAGCTCACTTCTCTGCCGCGCCGTTCCCTGCTGGCGCTGACCGCCGCCCTTGCTGTGGGCGCACCGGGCCTGGCCCTGGCACAGGCCAAACTCAAGGTGGCGGCCATCTACACCGTGCCGTTCGAGCAGCAATGGGTCAGTCGCATCCACAAGGCGCTCAAAGCCGCCGAGGCGCGCGGCGAGATCGAATACAAGGCCAGTGAAAACGTCTCCAACGCCGACTACGAGCGCGTGATGCGCGAGTACGCCACCGGCGGCAACCAGCTCATCGTGGGCGAGGCGTTTGCCGTCGAGGCGGCGGCGCGCAAGGTGGCCAAGGACTTCCCCAAAACCTCTTTCCTGCTGGGTTCCTCGGGCAAGCCGCAGGCCCCCAACTTCAGCGTGTTCGACAACTACATCCAGGAGCCCGCCTACCTCAGCGGCATGATCGCGGGCAGCATGAGCAAAAGCGGCAAGATCGGCATGGTGGGCGGCTTCCCGATCCCCGAGGTCAACCGCCTGATGCACGCCTTCATGGCAGGCGCCCGAGAGACCAACCCCAAGGTGGAATTCACCGTCAGTTTCATCAACAGCTGGTTCGATCCGCCCAAGGCCAAGGAGGCTGCCTTCGCCATGATCGACAAGGGCGCCGACGTGATGTATGCCGAGCGCTTTGGCGTCAGCGATGCGGCCAAGGAGCGCAAGGTGCTGGCCATCGGCAACGTGATCGACACCCAGAAAGACTATCCCGACACCGTGGTGGTGTCCGCGCTGTGGCACATGGAGCCCAGCATCGATGCGGCGATCAAGGCCGTGAAGGCAGGGGCGTTCAAGGCAGAAGACTACGGCCCGTATTCGATGATGAAACACAAGGGCAGCAGCCTGAGCCCGCTGGGCACATTCGAGAAGAAAGTGCCGGCCGACATCGTGGCCAAGGTCAAGGCCAGGGAAGCCGACATCCTGTCGGGCAAAGTCACCGTGAAAGTCGACGACAGCCAGCCCAAGTCTGGCAAGTGACGTCGCCCCAGAGCGCCACGGTCCTGCGGCTGTCGGGCATCACCAAGCGCTTCGGTTCGCTGCTGGCCAACGACGCCATTTCGCTCTCGCTGGACAAAGGCGAGGTGCTGGCCCTGCTGGGCGAGAACGGGGCCGGCAAGTCCACACTGGTGTCCATCCTGTTCGGCCACTACCGGGCCGACGAAGGCACCATCGACGTGCACGGCAAGCCCCTGCCGCCGGGTCAGCCGCGCGCCGCATTGCAGGCGGGCATCGGCATGGTGCACCAGCATTTCACACTGGCCGACAACCTGTCGGTGCTGGACAACGTGCTCATGGGCACCGAGCCGCTGTGGCGTTTCGTGTCGCGCAAGGGCGCGGCGCGTGATCACCTGCTTGACGTCGCCGGCCGCTTCGGCCTGCCGGTGGCGCCCGATGCGCGGGTGGGCAGCCTGTCGGTGGGTGAGCGACAGCGCGTGGAAATCCTCAAGGCGCTGTACCGGGGCGCCCGCATCCTGATCCTGGACGAACCGACCGCGGTGCTGACGCCGCAGGAGAGCGAAGCCTTGTTCGAGACCCTGTCGCAGATGGTGGCGCAGGGTTTGTCGGTGATCTTCATCAGCCACAAGCTGCCCGAAGTGCTTCGGGTGTCACACCGCGTGGCGGTGCTGCGCCAGGGCCGACTGGTGGCCGAGGCGCCCTCTGCCGGCACCAGCGCGGCCCAGTTGGCGCAGTGGATGGTGGGGCATGCGGTCGAGGCGCCCCAGCGGCGGCCTGCGGTGGCGGTGGGCGGGTGTGTGTGCGAACTGCGCGAGGTAAGCACGCCGGCGGGTGTTCGCGAGCGCCTGGAGCGCGTGTCGCTGGCGCTGCACGCGGGCGAAATCGTGGCGATTGCGGGCGTGTCGGGCAACGGCCAGGCGGCGCTGGCCGAGCTGCTGTGCGGCGTGCGCGAGGCCTGCAGCGGCCAGGTGCTGCTGCAGGGCCAGCCCTTGCCCGCCGTGCCGGCGCAGCTGGTGTCGCTGGGCGTGGCGCGCATCCCCGAAGACCGACACGCGGTGGGGGTGGTGGGCGACCTGCCGGTGTGGGAAAACGCGGTGTCCGAGCGCCTGCGCGGGCCGGCCTTCTCCGTCGGCCCGTGGGTGCGCCGCGCCGCCGCGCGGGCCCATGCGCGGCGCGTGATCGAGGCGTTCGACGTGCGCGGTGGTGGCCCGCAAGTGCCGGCCCGCTCGCTGTCCGGCGGCAACATGCAGAAGCTCATCCTGGGGCGGGCGCTGCTCGCCCCGGAACGGGAGGACGCGGGCATCGACCCCGCCGCCGGGCAGCCCCAAGGCGGGGCGAGCCCCCCGGGGGGGCAGCGACCCGCCCAGCGGCGGAGCGTGGGGGTTCCATCTCTGATTGTTGCCCACCAACCGACGTGGGGTCTGGACATCGGCGCCGTTGCGTATGTCCAGCAACAGCTGCTGGCGGCGCGCGACGCCGGAGCGGCGGTGCTGCTGATTTCCGACGATCTCGACGAGGTGATGGCGCTCGGTGACCGCATTGCGGTGATGCACCACGGCCAGCTCAGTGATGCCTTGCCCGCCGAGGCCTGGACGCGCGAGACCATTGGCTTGGC
>JBIIQD010000439.1:0-3286 GCA_044342265.1 Hydrogenophaga sp.
CGAGTTCACGGTGAAAGGCACCGACAAGAAGGTCACCTTCGGCCAGGTCGCCCTCACAGCCTACGTGCCGCACAACTATCCGCTGGACAAGCTGGAGCCCGGCCTGAACGAAACCGCGTTCTACGATCCGACCAACTTTACCTTCCCGGCGGGTACCTACATCTGTGAAGTGGAAGTGGATCCGGCCACCGGCAAGACCCGTGTGGACAAGTTCAGCGCGGTGGACGACTTCGGCACCATCATCAACCCCATGATCGTCGAGGGCCAGGTGCACGGCGGCATCGTGCAAGGCATCGGCCAGGCACTGCTGGAGAACTGCGTCTACGACAAGGAGACCGGCCAGTTGCTCACCGGCTCGTTCATGGACTACGCCATGCCGCGCGCCGACGACTTCCCCGAATTCAAGATCGGCACCATCTGCACCCCTTGCACCCACAACCCGCTGGGCACCAAGGGCTGTGGCGAAGCGGGCGCAATCGGCTCGCCGCCGGCGGTGATCAACGCCGTGCTTGACGCCTTGAAGCCCCTGGGCGTCAAGGAGTTCGACATGCCCGCGTCCCCAGGCCGTGTCTGGGAAGCCATCCAGGCCGCCAAGAGCTGAAACGAGGAGCACACCATGTACGCATTCACATTCGACAAGCCCTCTTCCCTGGCCGACGCCAGCAAAGCCGCTGCTGGTGGCGCCAAGCCCCTGGCCGGTGGCCAAACGCTGCTGGCTTCGATGAAGCTGCGCCTCTCCGAGCCCGGCTCGCTGGTCGATCTCGGCGGCATCAAGGAACTGGCCGGCATCCAGCGCGAAGGCAACGCCCTGGTGATCGGCGCGATGACGCGCCACATCGATGTGGCCAACAGCGCCGAGGTCAAGGCCACGATTCCCGGTCTGGCCGACCTCGCCGCCCACATCGGCGACAAGCAGGTGCGCGCCATGGGCACGATGGGTGGCTCGGTCGCCAACAACGACCCCGCCGCCTGCTACCCGAGCGCGGTGCTAGCGCTCGGTGCGACGGTGCACACCACGCAACGGAAGATTGCTGCAGACGACTTCTTCCAGGGCATGTTCACCACCGCCCTGAACGAGGGTGAGCTCATCACCGCCATCAGCTTCCCGATCCCGAAGAAGTCGATCTACATGAAGTTCAACCAGCCTGCCTCGCGCTTCGCCATGACCGGCGTGTACCTGGCCGTGACCGACGGCGGTGTGCGTGTGGCCGTCACGGGTGCGGGCAATGGCGGCGTGTTCCGCCACAGCGGCCTGGAAGACGCGCTCAACAAGAACTTCACGCCCCAGGCAGCGGCGGCGGTAAAGATCGATGCCAGCGACCTGAACGCCGACATCCACGCCAGCGCTGCATACCGGGCCAACCTCATCAGCGTGCTGACCCAGCGAGCGGTGACCCAACTGAGCTGAAGCACCGGCGGCCCGTCGCAGCAGGCCCCGAGTTGCCAGACCCGGGGCCTTTTTTCTTCAGCGACTCACAGCACCACACGGCTCACATCCATGACCGCATTCAGCTCCATCGACGCACTCATCCAGGCGCTGCAGACCGCCGGCTACTACGCCGACCGGCGCCTGGCCACAGCGGTGTTCCTCGCACTCAAGCTGCAGCGCCCGCTGCTGCTCGAAGGCGAACCCGGCGTCGGCAAGACCGAGCTGGCCAAATCGCTCGCCACGGTGTTGCAGCGTGAGTTGTTGCGCCTGCAGTGTTACGACGGACTGGAGCAGCGCGAGACACTGTACGAATGGAACTACGCGGCGCAGTTGCTGCACATGCGCGCAGTGGAATTGAGAGCCCCCACGCTCGGCACTGGCGTGTCCTCCGGGCAGCACGGCGATGGCGGTCACACCTACCAGATCGACATCGAGCGCGAGGTCTACCAGGAGCGCTACCTGATCCGCCGCCCGCTGCTGCAGGCATTGCAGGCGCCCGCACCCGGCGCGCTGCTGCTGATCGACGAGGTGGACCGCGCCGACGAACCCTTCGAGGCCTTTCTGCTGGAGTACCTGGGCGAGTACCAGGTCAGCATCCCCGAGCTGGGCACGGTGCGCGCGCAGATCGCTCCGGTGACCATCCTCACCAGCAACCGCACCCGCGAACTGAACGATGCGGTCAAGCGCCGCTGCCTCTACCACTGGCTCGACTATCCCGAACGCGAGCGCGAACTCGACATCGTGCGAGCCCAGGTGCCGCAAGCTTCGGCCGAACTCTCGGCCCAGGTGGCCGAGGTGGTGGGCCGACTGCGCAGCCAGCCCTTTGCCAACGCTTTCCAGCGCGCGCCCGGCATCGCCGAAAGCGTGGAATGGGCCAAGGCCCTGGTGGCGCTGGACACCCTGGCCGTCGATCCCGAGGTACTGTCTGACACAGCGGGCATTCTGTTCAAACAGCGCGAAGACGTGGCGGCGCTCACGCGCGACATGGCGGCTGAACTGCTCAAGCCGGTGGACGCGCCCGCCTGATCGAAACGCCATGCAACTCGGAGACGCCCGCACCGGCAAGCTGGCCGACAACATCACCGGCTTTGGCCGCGCGCTGCGCCGCGCCGGTGTGCGGGTGGACAGCTCGCGCATCGCGCTCGCCACCGAAGCAGCGCTCGCCGTGGGTCTGGACCACAAGCAAGACGTGAGCGCGGCGATGGAGTCTGTGCTGGTCAGCCGCGAGCAGGACCGGCTGGCGTTCCGCGAGCTGTTCGACGTCTACTTCCGCAACCCCGAAATTGCGCAAAAGCTGCTCTCGCAATTGCTGCCCAGCGCCGAAGGCAAGGCCGAGCCCAGCAAGCGCCGCCCACGCGTGCGCGAAGCCTTGTCGCCGCAGAAAGCTTTTGGTCACCAGGCCAAGCCCAAGCAGGAAGACCAGAAAGTGGAGTTCGACGCGGCCATGACCGCGAGCGACCTGCAGCGCCTGAAACACGCCGACTTCAACGCACTCTCGGGCACCGAGTACCGCCTGGTCGAGCGGCTGGCGCGCGACATCCGCCTGCCACTGCCGACCTTTGCCTCGCGCCGCACGCGCCCGGGCGCGGGTGGTTCGCAACTGCACTGGCCGGGCATGATGCGCCGCGCCGTGCGCAACGGCGGAGAGTTGATGGACCTGCCCCGGCTGGAGCGGCGCGAGCAAGCGCTGCCGCTGCTGGTGCTGGTGGACGTGTCGGGTTCGATGGAGCGCTACACGCGGCTGCTGCTCGCCTTCCTGCACGCGGCCACGCGCCAGCACCGCCGCCGCGACGTGTTCGCTTTCGGCACCCGCCTGACCGACCTCACGCCCGCCTTCCGCCTGGGCGACACCGACGA
>JBIIQD010000440.1:0-3282 GCA_044342265.1 Hydrogenophaga sp.
TGGGCCTGCCGCTTGATAGCGACATCGACGCTCTCGCCACCTCCGCCCTCAGCGACGAACAGACCCACGCGTGCGATGAACTGATCGCACGGCGCATTGCCACCCGGCAGCCTGCCGCTTACCTCACGCGCGAAGCCTGGCTGCAGGGTGTTCCCTTCTACGTTGACGAGCGCACCATCGTTCCGCGCAGCTTCATTGCTGAATTGATTGCCGACGGCGGTTTCGATCCTTGGCTGTCAAGACACACCCGCAATGTGCTGGACCTGTGCACCGGCAACGGCAGTCTGGCAGTGCTCGCCGCGATGGCCTGGCCCGAGGTGGCTGTGACTGGAGCGGACATATCCGTCGAAGCCCTGGCGGTGGCCCGCATCAATGTCAATCGGCACCAATTGCAGGACCGCATCGATTTGTTGGAATCCGACGGACTTGCCGCCTGCCATGGACGTTACGACCTGGTGCTGTGCAATCCGCCCTATGTCAATGCCCGCAGCATGGCCGCCCTGCCCGCCGAGTACCGCGCTGAACCTGTGCTGGCGCTGGCCGGTGGCGCTGATGGCATGGACTTCGTTCGTGCGCTTTTGCGTGACCTGCCGAGCCGCCTTTCGTCGACCGGAATTCTTGTGCTGGAAATCGGCAACGAACGGGAGCATTTCGAGGCCGCATTTCCGCAACTGGACGTGGTCTGGCTGTCCACCAGCGCTGGCGATGACCAGGTGTTGCTCCTTACCCTTGACTCCCTTTCGGCGCTGACCGCTGTGGCGGCGCCCCACCCATGATCACTCTGAAAAATCTGGTCCTTCGTCGCGGTACGAAGGTTCTGCTCGATGGCGCCTCCTCCACCATCAACCCCGGCGAAAAGGTCGGCCTTGTCGGTCGAAACGGTGCAGGAAAATCCAGTCTGTTCCGTCTGCTCGACGGGGAACTGCACGAAGACAAGGGTGACTTCTCGGTGCCCAGCCATTGGCGCATGGCGCAGGTCGCTCAAGACATGCCGGAAACCGACATGGCCGCGACGCAGTTTGTCATTGAAGGCGACGTGACGCTGCTGGCTGCCCAGCAGGAGGTCGCTGCAGCTGAGGCCAGCGACGACGGGGAGCGCATGGCCCACGCCTACATGGCGCTGCACGATGCGGGCGCGCACGATGCGCCGTCTCGCGCGCAAGCGTTGATCCTCGGATTGGGCTTTCGCAGCGATGAGCTGGAGCAACCGGTCAACAGTTTTTCTGGTGGCTGGCGCATGCGTTTGCAACTGGCGCGTGCCCTGATGTGCCCCAGCGAACTGCTACTGCTTGATGAACCGACCAACCACCTGGACCTGGACGCCTTGGTCTGGTTGGAAGACTGGCTTAAGCGCTACCGTGGCACGATGCTCGTGATCAGCCATGACCGCGAGTTTCTGGACGCCGTGACCGACGTCACGGTGCACATCGAACGGGCGTTGCTGACCCGCTATGGTGGCAATTACAGCCGCTTCGAAGACATGCGCGCCGAGCAGATGGCGCTTCAGGCCACGGCCTACTCGCGCCAACAGGAAAAGATGGCGCACCTGCAAAAGTTCATCGACCGCTTCAAGGCCAAGGCCAGCAAGGCCAAGCAGGCGCAGAGTCGGGTCAAGGCGCTGGAGCGCATGGAGAAGATCGGTCCTGTGCTGGCTGAGGCTGATTTCAACTTCGAGTTCACCGAGCCCCAGAACCTTCCCAACCCGATGCTGGCCATGCACGACGTGAGTTTCGGCTACCCGGCTGCTGACGAAAGCGGCGATCCGATCATCATTGTTCGCAACGTCAGCAAGTCAGTGCTGGCAGGGCAACGCATCGGCATCCTGGGCGCCAATGGCCAAGGCAAGTCCACCGTGGTCAAGACCATCGCCCGCGATCTCGCGGCACTTGGCGGCCAGGTCGTCGAAGGCAAAGGCCTGAACATCGGCTACTTCGCCCAGCAGGAACTGGATGTGCTGCGCCCGGCCGACACGCCGCTGGAACACATGATCCGTCTCGTCAAGGAATGCAGCGCACAAGGTCGTCTCAGCGGTCAGGCCACGCGCGAGCAAGACCTGCGCAGTTTCCTGGGGGGATTCAATTTCAGTGGCGACATGGTCAAGCAGGCCGTGGGCAGCATGAGTGGCGGCGAAAAGGCGCGCTTGGTGCTGTGCATGATCGTCTGGCAACGCCCCAACCTGCTGCTGCTGGACGAGCCGACCAACCACCTGGACCTCGCCACGCGCGAGGCCCTGTCGGTCGCGCTGAATGAATTTGAAGGCACCGTCATGCTGGTCAGCCACGACCGCGCCCTGCTGCGCGCCGTTTGCGACGAGTTCTGGCTGGTCTCGCGCGGAGGCATTACCCCGTTCGACGGTGATCTCGATGACTACCAGCGGTACTTGCTGGACGTGGCGAAACAGGCACGCGAGGCGCAGCGCCAGGAACGGCGCAATGAAGACACCGCGCCATCCCCGGCAGTGTTGGTACCTGCGCCCACAGCGGAGATGCCTTCAGCCCCCCGCACTGCCGACCAACGCAAGTTGGATGCTCAGAAAAGGCAGCAACTGACGGAGCGCCTGCGCCCCTTGAAAAAGTCGCTTGAGCAAGCGGAGAAACGGCTGGAAGCCCTCAACCGCGAGAAGGCCGCGCTCGAAGCCACCTTAAGTCAGCCCGCTGCGCCTGCGGCCCTGGCCGATGCGGGGCGCCAACTCAAGGCGGTGAACGATGCGATCGATGCTGTCGAAGCCCAGTGGCTGGAGTTGACTGGGTCGATCGAAGCCGCCAGCCAAGTTGTGGTTTGAAGGCAGCGCGGGAATGACACGCCTCACGTCTGCGCCTTTCGCATTCTCACCGAGGGCAGAGCTGATCTCGGCCGTACTCGAATGACGATACATTTGCGCCTGTTGTTAGACACTTCCTCAGACTCTTGAAAGGCGAAACCATGATGTCCATCCTCGCAACCCTATTCATCGGCCTCATCGCTGGTTTCATTGCTCGTGCGGTCAAACCTGGCGACGACAAGATGGGTTGGATCATGACGGCTGTGCTCGGCGTGGCTGGCTCGTTTCTGGCTAGCTACGCGGGCGCGGCACTGGGCCTGTACGCGCCTGGCCAGGCGGCCGGATTCCTTGCGTCCGTGGTGGGTGCTGTGATCCTGCTGGTGATCTACGGATTGCTGAAAAAGAACAAACCTCAGTAATCTGGATCAAGCAGAAAAAAGGCCCTGGTCATGCGACCAGGGCCTTTTTATTTTGGTAGGACGTGGCAGGCTCGAACTGCCGACCAACGGATTAAAAGTCCG
>JBIIQD010000441.1:0-3280 GCA_044342265.1 Hydrogenophaga sp.
GGCAGCGCGGGAAGGTGTCGTTCCTTCGTTGTAGAACGCGTGCATCTCGCACAACAGGTCGACGAGAGACTCGTGGTGTTGCGGCGAAACGTGCGCGATGCGCATCTGGAGCATTTGACGGCTAACGTGCGAGTTAACCGGAGCAGTGGGGTATGACGGCGTTTGGGCCACAATGAAATGGAGGCCCAAACGACGGCATGCCCCACTGCTTCCGGTTGAACGAATGGTTAGGCCTCACGCAGACCTCGCGAAATACACGACGACGCCCACTAGCGCCCAGAAGACGAGTCCAAGTACCGAAGCGAAATCGCCGTCCATTACCCGTGGGCTTCTTCCAGTCAAGTTTGGCCAGCGAATCTTCGGATAGACAGTCTTTCGCCAACCAAGTGGCTCAACGACCACAGTCCCAAAAGTGAAAACGGGCACAACAACTCGGGCGGTCAAATATCCGGCGAGCTGAAGCACTGCTTCAAAGACAGGCTGAAGAATTACTTCAGCAATCACAGATCCCGGCACTAGATTATCCCGCTATCAGTTAATTCACTTAGGGCCGGACTTAATCGTGAACTCGCAATCGATATCCGACGACAAACTATAGTTGGTTCTTGAAGTCATGTCATGCCCTGAGATGAGTTCGTGAGGCCTAACGCAATGTCCAGAGCAAAGCCTGCTCTATAAGTTGGGCGCTGCTCCATAAGTTGGACATCTCAAGCTCCAAAACACAACCAGTTCAACGGGTTAGACGCTTGGTCCCGTTCTTTGCACACGAACAAGTAAACCACGAAACCCGGCATCCACTTGTGCCCAGTGACCGCTTCGCTTTTGGCCCTTGTAAGACCGCAACGGGTCGAAACTCGTCACCAACCTGTAGGTACTCAACCCGTCTTCGCCAACCCCGCCCGCAGCGCCTCTACCCGCGCCCGGTTCACGCCAAAGTCCTTGCGCCCCACGCGCGAAGCCGAGCGCACCTGCACCACCTGATTGACCGGGTCGAACCAGAGTTCGATGTCGTCCACAAACTTCATCAGCGGCGTGGTGCACTGGGCGTACAAGTAGCCGTCGCCCTTGTCTTGCACGACCTTCATGCCTGGCATGGCCTGCAGCAGCGTCGAGAGCTTTGCAATGGTGGCGGGGCCGTCGCCGCTGAGCGGCAGCGGAGCGATTTCGGCGTAGCCGCGCATCGGGTGGTCGGGGTGGAGTGCGGCCTGGCTGCTGACGCTGTTTTCGGTTTTGGACGGGCGCTTGAGCTGGCCGTCTTTGACGCCGAGGTCGGCGGGCGGCTTGCCGCCGAGCAAGCCCAGTTGTCCGGCCAGCACGGCGACGATGGCCAGTAGCAGCAACAAGATGAAAAGCCACTTGAGCAGAATCACGGGACATCTCCAGGGGATTGAAATCGCCCATTGTGGCGTGTGCCGTTCACCGTTGGCCCCGCCATTCGCCCGGCGCCATCCCCGTCCAGCCCTTGAACGCGCGGATGAAGCTCTTCTGATTCTGGAAGCCCGCTGCTTCGGCGATCTGCTTGATGGGGCGCTGCGTGCGCTGCAGCAGGTCCATCGCGCGGTCGCGGCGCACCTCGTCTTTGAGCGCCTGCAGCGTGGCGCCTTCTTCCTTCAGCTGCCGGTGCAGGGTGCGGGCTGAGGTGTGCAGCAGCGCCGCCAGGTCGTCGGCGTTGTGGGCGTCCTGTGGCTGGTTGAGCAGCACCTGCCGCACGCGCTGCACCAGCAGGCGGTCGCGCCGGTAGGGGCGCACCTGGATCGGCAGCGCGCGCTGCAGCATCTGGTTCATCGCGGCTTCGTCGCGCTTGAGGGGCAGGGCCAGGTAGCGCGCGTCGAAGTGGATCGACGTCTCCTGAGCATCAAAGCGGGTGGGCCCGTCGAACAGCACATGGTAGGCGTCGGCGTGCGGCGGTGCGGCAAACGGGAAGCCGGCGCCCAGCAGCGGGATGCGCGAATCCACGAACCAGCAGGCCAGGCCGTGGATGTTGCGCAGCACCGAGACGCTGCAGAACTCGCGCAGCGAGCCGTCGCCGCCCGGCGGGCGGTGCTCGGTCAGGGTGATACGAGCCTCGACGCCCTGCGTCACCACGGCCAGGGCGATGTCGCGGGTGAGCAGGCCGTGGTGGCGGCACCAGCGCTTGAGCGCCACGCCGAGCGTGGGCGCCGAGAGCGAAGCGCGGGCCAGCAGGCCGTAGCTGCCCCAGGGCAGGGGGCGGCTGAACCAGCCCAGCGCTTCGTCGTCCAGCGCCTGCATGGCGGCGGCGGAGAGCCACTCCATCTGCAGCGCGGTGATGCGGGCGTCTGTGCGGGCGAGGTCGGATGGCGCGATTTGTGCGGCCGCCAGCGCCGCCTGAGGCGACAGGCCGCGCAGCGCGAAGGCGTGCGCGATCGCATTGATAAAGGCCATCGGTGTGGCAGCGACCAGCGGGCGGGCAGTGGCGGAGACAAGGCGGGCGCGGGGCATGGGGCAGAGTCTGCCATGGATGGCGCGATTTGCAACCTGCCTGCCAGCCCGCAAACCGGGACGGCAGGCTATGCTGGGGGCCGGATTCCGCCTTGACGCCATAGGAGACAAACCCATGGAAATCGCAACAGGCATGGCGCTGAGCCAGACAGTCGGCCGCACCGACGTGCCCCTGATCGAGCAGACCATTGGCGCTTTCTTCGACGCCATGGCCGCCCGCCAGCCGCAGCGCGAGGCGCTGGTGAGCGTGCACCAGGGCCGGCGCTACAGCTACGCCGCGCTGGCGGCCGAGGTGGACCGGCTGGCCAGCGCGCTGCTGGACCTGGGGCTGCAGCCGGGCGAACGCATCGGCATCTGGTCGCACAACAACGTGGAATGGGTGCTGATGCAGCTGGCGACCGCGAAGGTCGGTCTGGTGCTGGTGAACATCAACCCGGCTTACCGCACGGCCGAGCTGGAGTACGCGCTCAACAAGGTGGGCTGCAAAGCGTTGGTGGCCATGGCGCAGTTCAAGACCAGCGACTACCTGGGCATGCTGCGCGAACTGGCGCCCGAGCTGGCCACCTGCGCGCCCGGTGCGCTGCAGGCGGCGCGCCTGCCCGCGCTGCGCACTGTGGCCTGGATCGACGTGGCGGGCGAGGGCGCCGAGCAGCCGGGGATGATGCGTTTCTCCACGTTGCTGGCCAGTGGCAAAGTCGGCGACCCGCGCGTGGCGCAGACAGCGGCGGGCCTCTCGCCCAACGACCCGATCAACATCCAGTTCACCAGCGGCACCACCGGCTTCCCCAAGGGTGCGACGCTGACCCACCGCAACATCCTG
>JBIIQD010000442.1:0-3278 GCA_044342265.1 Hydrogenophaga sp.
ATCAGTCGCCGCGACACGCCCTCGGCGCTGTCATACGGTTTAAGGTCCATGTCACCCCTGTGCAGGGCCTTGAGTTCGTCCAGCCACTGGGCGTAGCGGCGGGGCGCTTGCGCCGGGCGGGTTTCTGGCATGCCAAAGCCCTCTAAATTGACCAGGCGCCGGATCCGCTCGGGCCGAATGCCCGCATACATCATGGCGACGTTGCCACCCATGCTGTGCCCTACCAGGTCCACCGCCTGGTCAGGTGAGAAGTGATCGAGCAGGATGTCCAGATCGGCCAGGTAATCGGGGAACCAGTAGTTGTCCGGTGGCGGCTCGCTGACCCTGGTCAAGCCGTAGCCGCGCCAGTCTGGCGCGATGACCCAGCGTCCGCCGGTCAGTGCATCGACCATGAACTGCCAGGAGGCTGCCACGTCCATCCAGCCATGCACCAGCACCAGCGGCGCTTGTCCAGCAGCAGGGTTGCCCCACTGGCGCACGTGGTAAGAAAGGTGGCGCACAGGAACAAACGTGCTGCGGGATTCGGTCAAGGCTTGATACATTCGATCGATCATAAGGAACGACACGGGGGCAGACGGCACCACCGCGTCAACGCAGCGACACCCCTTCATTCCCTTGCACCGCCCATGACCCAGGCAATACCCGACACCTACGCTGATCTGCATGGCCGCTTTGGCTGGCATGTACCGCTGCACTTCAACATGGCCGAGGTCTGCTCGCACCGATGGGCCGCCGACCCCACCACGTCCCAACAGACTGCCGTGATCGCCTGTGAGCCTGATCGGCCCGAACGGCATCACAGCTTTGGCCAATTGCAGGAGCAGGCCAATCGACTGTCCAACGCGCTGGCTGCGTTGGGGGTGCAGCGTGGCGACCGTGTCGCGATCGTGCTGCCGCAGCGGTTTGAGACAGCAGTGGCCTATATGGCAGTGCTGCAGATGGGCGCGGTTGGCATGCCGCTGTCGCAACTGTTCGGACCTGACGCGCTGGAGTTCCGGTTGCACGACAGCGAGGCGGTGGTCGCGATCTGTGACGCCAGTACCTTGTCTGGACTGCTGTCGGTGAGCGCGCAATGTCCGCTGCTGCGCCAGGTGATCGCGGTGGACGCGGCAGCCACGGGCGTGCTGGACTGGGCGTCGGTGCTGGCGCAGGAGTCCTCAGCGTTCGACCCGGTGCAGACCCTGGCCGATGAGGCGGCGGTGCTGATCTACACCAGCGGCACCACCGGCAATCCCAAGGGCGCGCTGATCCCGCACCGCGCGCTGATCGGCAACCTGACCGGTTTCGTCTGCAGCCAGAACTGGTTCGGCTTTGATCCTTATGACGCGTCGGTACGTTCGCAAGCGGTGTTCTGGTCGCCGGCCGACTGGGCCTGGACCGGCGGTTTGATGGACGCCTTGTTGCCCACGCTGTACTTTGGGCGCCCGATTGTGGGCTACAACGGCCGCTTCACGCCGCAGACTGCGTTCGAACTGATGCAACGCTATGGCGTCACGCACACCTTTCTGTTCCCGACCGCGCTCAAGGCCATGATGAAGGCCTTCCCGGCGCCCGCCCTTCAGTTCAATCTCAAGTTGCAGGCCATCATGAGCGCAGGAGAGTCCGTCGGTGACGCCGTCTTTGCGTACTGCCGCGACCACATGGGCGTGACGGTCAATGAGATGTTTGGCCAGACTGAGATCAACTACATCGTGGGCAACTGCGAACGCCTGTATCCCGCCCGTCCGGGCTCGATGGGCAAGGGCTACCCGGGCCACCGGGTGGCGGTGATCGACGACGATGGTCATGAGTGTCCCGTTGGCGTGCCGGGCGATGTGGCCGTGCACCGGCTCGATGTGCATGGCGATCCTGACCCGATCTTTTTCCTGGGCTACTGGAAGAACGAAGCGGCCACCCGTGCCAAGTTCACCAGCGACATGGCGAACTCTTGGTGCCGTACCGGCGACTTGGCGGTGTGCGACGCGGATGGTTACCTCTGGTACCAGGGCCGAAGTGACGACGTATTCAAGGCGGCCGGTTACCGCATCGGCCCCAGCGAGATCGAAAACTGCCTGGTCAAACACGCAGCCGTGGCCAATGCGGCCGTGGTGCCCAAGCCCGACGCCGAGCGCGGTGCGTTGGTCAAGGCCTATGTGGTGTTGACCCCGGGCACGCTCGGCGACGACGCGCTGATCGCCAGCCTCCAGGCCCATGTCAAAGGCAAGCTCGCGCCCTACGAGTACCCTAAGGAGATCGAGTTCGTCGCCGCGCTGCCGATGACCACCACCGGCAAGGTGCAGAGGCGGGTGTTGCGGCTGCAGGAGGACGAACGTGCTCGCCAGCGCCAGTCCTGAAAGGCTTCTACACTTGGCTTCCGAACGAATGCAGTTGAGTCTGACCACGCCATGAATAACGTTTCCCTGGGCCGTAGCGGCCTGCAAGTCACCCCGATCTGCCTGGGCACCATGACCTTTGGCGAACAGGTCGACGAGGCCAGCGCCCACACCATCCTCGACCGCTCGCTGGCGCGCGGCGTGAACTTTCTCGATGCCGCCGAGATGTACTCGGTGCCGGCCAAGGCAGAGACCTGCGGATCGACCGAGACCATCCTTGGGAACTGGTTCGCGAAGAACCCTGGCGCGCGCCAGAATTTGGTGCTGGCGACCAAGGTCGCTGGCCCGGCGCGTGGCATGCCGTGGTTGCGCCCAGATGTCACCAAAGCCGGGATCATCGAAGCCTGCGAGGGCAGCCTGAAGCGCTTGCAGACGGATGTGATCGACCTCTACCAGATTCATTGGCCAGCCCGCAATGCGCCCGTCTTTGGCGGCATCTATTTCGACGGCGCCAAGGACCGGCCCATGCCCTCCATCGAGCTGCAGCTTGATGCCATGGCCGAGCTGGTCAAAGCGGGCAAGGTGCGCGCCATCGGCCTGTCCAACGAGTCACCCTACGGCGTGCATGAATTCGTGCGCGTCGCCGAACAGATGGGTCTGCCGCGCGCTGCCACTGTGCAAAACCCGTACTGCCTGATCAACCGCGCGTTTGAAAACGGTCTGGACGAAACCTGCCACCGCCTGGGCGTGTCGTTGCTGGCTTACTCGCCGCTGGGCTTTGGTTTGCTGACCGGCAAGTACGACGCCACGGGCCTGGTGGGTGACCACGGCCGCATGGCGCTGTTTGACAGCATGAAGGCTCAACGCTGGGGTCGCCCCGAGTCGCTGGCGGCTGCCAAGCGCTACAACGCGCTGGCGCTTGAGCACGGCATGACGCCGACCCAGATGGCGCTGGCCTTCTGTTAC
>JBIIQD010000443.1:0-3272 GCA_044342265.1 Hydrogenophaga sp.
TGTTCGAAGCAGTGGGCGAAAACGCCGCAGGCAAGCTCAGCGACGAAGACCTGCTCGAAATCGAGAAACGCGCTATACCCGGTACTGGCTCATGTGGAGGCATGTACACCGCCAACACCATGAGCTCTGCGTTTGAAGCGCTGGGCATTTCGCTGCCCTACTCGTCCACCATGGCCAACCCGCACGACGAAAAGATGAACTCGGCCAAGGAATCGGCCAAGGTACTGATCGAAGCCATCCGCAAAGACATCAAGCCGCGCGACATCGTCACCCGCAAGGCCATCGAAAACGCTGTGGCCGTGATCATGGCCACCGGCGGCTCAACCAACGCCGTGCTGCACTTCCTGGCCATTGCCCACGCTGCCGAGGTGGAATGGACGATCGACGACTTCGAGCGCATGCGCAAGAAAGTGCCGGTGCTGTGCGACCTCAAGCCCAGCGGCCAGTACCTGGCGGTGGATCTGCACCAGGCCGGTGGTATTCCGCAGGTGATGAAGATGCTGCTGAACGCCGGCCTGCTGCATGGTGACTGCCTGACCATCACCGGTCAGACCATGGCCGAGGTGCTTAAAGACGTGCCCGATGCGCCTCGGGCTGATCAAAAAGTCATTCGACCGATCGACCAACCCATGTACGCTGAAGGCCACCTGGCGATCCTCAGAGGCAACCTAAGCCCCGAGGGTTGTGTGGCGAAAATCACTGGCCTGAAAAATCCGGTCATTACCGGCCCAGCCCGTGTGTTCGACGATGAGCAGTCAGCGCTGCAAGCGATCCTGGCGGGCAAGATCGTGGCGGGCGATGTGATGGTGCTGCGTTACCTCGGACCCAAGGGTGGTCCCGGCATGCCTGAGATGCTGGCGCCCACGGGCGCGCTGATTGGCGCAGGTCTGGGCGAAAGCGTGGGCTTGATCACCGACGGCCGCTTTTCCGGCGGCACCTGGGGCATGGTAGTGGGACACGTCGCACCCGAAGCTGCCGCGGGCGGCACCATTGCCTTTGTCCACGAGGGCGACAGCATCACGATCGATGCGCGCCAACTGCGCCTGGATCTGCACGTGTCCGAAGAAGAAATAGCGAGTCGTCGTGCGGTCTGGACGGCCCCTGCGCCCCGCTACACGCGAGGTGTGCAGGCCAAGTTCGCCTTCAACGCATCCAGCGCGAGCAAGGGTGCCGTGCTGGACAACTACTGAGGTTTCGAGGAAAGATCGGCCCAAGGGCAGCCTCGTCAGCGTCGCTTGGACTTGAAACCCAATGCTGCGCGCTGCTTCTCGATGCGGTCTTTCTTCTTTTGGTCCATCTTCTCCATTTCCTTGCGTTTGGTGTAGCCGCTCATGTCCGCCCACACCCACCATGCGACCGTCAGTGCAAACGGCAACGCCACCCACCACCACGACAGGTTGGCCGCGAATCCAATCTCCAGGTGCTTCATGAGCAGCAACGCAATCCCAAGAATCAGCAAATACATCACACCCTCCAGTAAAGGTTCGATAAAGCCCGGCAAGCAACTGTAATTCGCAGCGATCGCCCAGGCCGGATTGATAGAATCGCGGCCTGCGAGCCCAACACTTTCACCCATGAGGACAACCCCATGAAACGCGCTTTGATCATTATGGCTGCGATGGCCGCCATCTCCTCTTCAGCTTTGGCCGACCAGGCACTGGCCACCGCCAAGAACTGCATGGCCTGCCATGCAGCCGACAAGAAGCTTGTCGGACCTTCCTACAAGGATGTGGCCAAGAAGTACGCGGGCGATGCCAAGGCAGTGGACATGCTGGCGGGCAAGATCATGAAAGGCGGATCTGGCGTGTGGGGTGCTGTTCCGATGCCCGCCAATGCCCAGGTCAACGATGCCGACGCGAAGAAGCTGGCCGCCTGGGTGCTGAGCCAAAAGTAACCTGCTACCCGCGCTCCCACAAAAAATCCCGCTGGTCGCCCAGCGGGATTTTTGTTGCCCGATACGCGGCGGCGTTGGGCAAGGGGCATCTACCGATCAGTTGTTTTCCGACAGCTGATCAAGAATGGCCGGGTTCTCCAGCGTGGACGTGTCCTGGGTGATGGCTTCCCCTTTGGCGATGGATCGCAGCAGACGGCGCATGATCTTGCCTGAGCGGGTCTTGGGCAGGTTGTCACCGAAGCGGATGTCCTTGGGCTTGGCAATCGGTCCAATTTCTTTCCCGACCCAGTCGCGCAACACCTTTGCAATCGCCTTGGCTTCGTCGCCTGTGGGGCGCGACCGCTTGAGCACCACGAAAGCCACAATGGCTTCTCCGGTCAGGTCGTCCGGACGCCCCACCACCGCAGCTTCGGCCACCAGATCGGTCTTGCTCACCAAGGCCGACTCGATTTCCATCGTGCCCATGCGGTGGCCAGAGACGTTCAGCACATCGTCAATGCGCCCGGTGATGCGGAAGTAGCCCCGGTCGGCGCTGCGCACCGCGCCGTCACCGGCCAGGTAGTAGCCCTTGAGTTCATCGGGGAAGTAACTCTTCTTGAAGCGCTCGGGGTCGCCCCAGATGGTGCGGATCATCGAAGGCCACGGCTTCTTGACCACCAGGATGCCACCGGCGCCGTTCGGCACGTCGTTGCCGGTTTCATCAACGATGGCGGTGGCGATGCCGGGCAATGGCAGCGTGCAGGAACCCGGCACCAGCGGCGTGGCGCCCGGCAGCGGGGTGATCATGTGGCCGCCGGTTTCGGTCTGCCAGAAAGTGTCCACGATGGGGCAGCGCTCCCCGCCCACGTGTTTGTAGTACCACATCCAGGCTTCCGGGTTGATCGGCTCACCCACCGACCCGAGGATGCGCAGGCTGCTCAGGTCGGAGCGGGCCGGATGGACCTTCTCGTTGCCTTCAGCCGCCTTGATCAGCGAACGGATCGCGGTGGGCGCGGTGTAGAAGATGGTGCATTTGTGCTTTTCGATCATCTGCCAGAAGCGCCCAGCGTCCGGATAGGTGGGCACGCCTTCGAAGACGATCTGCGTGGCGCCGGCGGCCAGCGGTCCGTAGGCGACGTAGCTGTGGCCGGTGATCCAGCCGATGTCGGCCGTGCACCAGAAGATGTCGTTGTCCTTCAGGTCGAAGGTCCAGTTCATGGTGAGGTTGGCCCACAGCAGATAGCCGCCGGTGCTGTGCTGCACGCCCTTGGGTTTGCCGGTGGATCCGGACGTGTAGAGCACGAACAGCGGATGCTCGGCGCTCACCATCTCGGCCGGGCAGTCGGTCGACTGGCTGGCCATCACCTCGTGCATGAAGCTGTCGCGACCGGCCACCATG
>JBIIQD010000444.1:0-3271 GCA_044342265.1 Hydrogenophaga sp.
GGCTCCAGGCCTGACAACAGCATGGGGGAAACGGAAACGGGGGATGCATCGGAAACGGGGGACATGGGGCTCACCAGGGTTGCGGACAATAACTGGTGAGCGCCGTTGGGGCCGGCGGGGCCGGCGGGGCAGTGATCGCCCGAACTCTCAAGCCTGACGCCATCCCGCGATAGGGGGTGACACTGCAGCGCTCCTTGAGAGGCCCTGATTTTAGCCCTCTCGCGCGCAAGCCACCGTCCGGGTCACCGGACTTGCACGTCTGGGTGATACTCTGGACACACGCCATGGACGAGTCGCCTCGCTGGCAAACCGCAGCAGGCGTGTCGCGCCTCATCAACCTACCCTCACTCTGTACCTGGACATATGGAAAAGCTACTGGCAAGCGTCGGTTCACTGCTCTACGGCATGCGGTTCACCATGCTGTTCTTCTACGTCGGGCTGGTCGCCATCATCCTGGGCATCCTGGGCAAATTCCTGCTCGAAACCTACAAACTCTTCACCACCCTGCTGTTCGAAGACCTGCAGAAGATCGACCTGATCATCAAAGTGCTGGAGCTGGTCGACATGACCATGGTGGCCCAGCTGGTGTGGGTGGTGGCGCTGGCCGGTGTGTCGCTGTTCGTCACCACCGGGCACTTCGACAAGAGCGACCTGAAAAAGCCCGACTGGCTCGACCACGTCAACACCTACAACCTCAAACTCAAACTGGCCTTCGCGATCATTTCCATCTCGGGCGTGCACGCGCTCAAGACCTACCTCAGCGGCGACCTCAACCTGGAGAACATCCAGATCGTCACCCTGGTGGCGGTGATCCACTTCACCTTCGTGCTCTCGGCCATCGGTATTTCGTTTGCCGAGCGGCTGACGCGGGAAAAGCACTGAAAACAAATCCAGCGGGCGCGGGACTTGTTTTCAAGAGGTCTGGGGTATCCGAACGGTCAGCCCCCGCTCTGGCCAGCAAATTGCTAGTGCAGAAGCACTTGCCAGCCACCCCCATGCCCCAACGCCCTGCCCCCGGCTCAACGGAGAATCCGCCCACAGACTGGCACGCTCAGGAGCTGCTGCTCATGCGCGAGGTGATGAAGCTGGTGGGCCGCAGCCTGGCGCCGGCCTTTGTCCTTCGCGAGATGCTGCACCTGATGAGCGAGCTGCTGGGCCTGAACCGGGGCCGCATGGTGCTGGCCAACGACACGGTGCCGGGCCAGGAGCGCACGGCCTCGGTTCGCCACGCCTACGGCCTGACCGCTGACGAGGCGGCGCGCGGCGTGTTCCGCTGGGGCGAAGGCATCACCGGCCGGGTGCTGGCCAGCGGCTTGCCCGCCATCGTG
Source organism: Hydrogenophaga sp. (assembly GCA_044342265.1). Lineage (GTDB taxonomy): Bacteria > Pseudomonadota > Gammaproteobacteria > Burkholderiales > Burkholderiaceae_C > Hydrogenophaga. Next base: position 1,329 of record JBIIQD010000444.1, read on the forward strand.
CAAGACGTGGACGCCGAGCCGCTGTTTCTCTTTCGCACCGTGGCGCGGGCCGACCTGCCACCACAAACCGTGGCCTTCATCGCGCTGCCGATTGAAGTCAACGGTGCGACCATCGGCGTGCTCGCCTGCCACCGCATCCGCAGCCGCCAGCGCCACCTGAACGACGACCTGGCGCTGCTGCGCATCCTGGCCACGCTGGCCGGCCAGCTGCTGCGGCTGGAACAACTGGTGGCCGAAGAAACCCGCCAGCTGGCCGCGCGCAACGAAGCTCTGGAACACGCGCTCGACATGAACAGCGCGCGCTACGGCCTCATTGGCCGCTCGCCCCCGCTGCTGCAGGCGCTGGCCGAGCTGGAGCGGGTGTCGCAGTCGCAGGCCACGGTGCTGCTGCTGGGCGAATCGGGCACCGGCAAAGAGCTGTTTGCCCGCGCGGTGCACCTGGCCAGCGGCCGGCGCGACCGGCCTTTCATCAAGGTCAACTGCTCGGCGATTCCTGAATCGCTGTTCGAGAGCGAACTCTTCGGTCACGAGCGCGGCGCCTTCACCGGCGCGAACACCGCGCGGCCCGGCTGGTTCGAGCAGGCCAACGGCGGCACGATTTTTCTGGACGAAATCGGCGAACTGCCGCTGCCGCTGCAGGCCAAGCTGTTGCGCACCCTGCAAGAAGGCACGCTGGTGCGGCTGGGCGGCACGCGCGAAACCCGCATCGACGTGCGGCTGGTCGCGGCCACCAACCGCGAGCTGGTGCGAGAGGTGCAGACGGGGCGCTTCCGGCAGGACCTGTATTACCGGCTCAACGTGATCCCGATCCGCCTGCCCAGCCTGCGCGAACGGCGAGAAGACGTGCGTCCCTTGGCCCTGCACTTCGTGAGCCGCGCCAACCAGGCGCACCAGCGCAACGTCCACCTCGCGCCCGATGCGCTGGCAAGGCTGGAGGCACACGACTGGCCCGGCAACATCCGCGAGCTGGGGAATCTGATGGAGCGCATGGTGCTGCTGGCCGACCACACGCTGGTGACGGCCGCATCGCTGGAGCGCTTCTTGCCCGAGGGCGCGATCGATGCGCCGCCCCTGTCAGCCCAGACCCCCCCGGTTCTGATCACGGGGGCTGGGCTGGTGCGCGAGTACCAGAGCGCTGGCTCGCACGGCATTCAGGCGCTGCAGGATGCACTGGCCCGACACCAGGGCAACCAGTCGCGCGCAGCGCAAAGCCTGGGGCTGACGCTGCGACAGTTCAGCTACCGGCTGAAGAAGGCGGGCTTGCGCTGAGTCAGCCGCAGACCACATCGCCCGCATCCAGCGCCGGGGGCCGCAGCAGGTCTTGATCAATGCCCATGACCGCGCTCGCGCGCTCCACCGCCTGCCACAGCGGGGTGGGCATCTTCAATATCGCTTCCGGAGAATCGGCCTGCGCAATCCACGCGCTGATCTGGCGGTGCTGATCAGTGGTCAGCAGTTCGAGGTGAAGCATTTCGTCCAGGGTTTTCATCGTGGGGTCCAGTCAGCGTGCGGTGAACCGTGCATACAGCAGGCCAGCCAGTACCGCGCCAGAGGCCATGGCCAGCAGGCCGGGCAGACCTCGCGTGGCGTCGATGAACACCGGCATGGGTGCCACCGCGTCCACCGCGCGCACCGCCGCCACCATGCCCACGCCGGCGGCGACCGCCAACAATGCGCTGCGCCAGGCCGGCCACCGGCGGGCCAGCCCGCTGGCCACAGGCAGCGCGATCAACCAGCCCACGGCCAGAATGCCACCGTAGACCGGCGCGAAGCCGATCAGGTCTTGCCAGGTGGCGCGAGCGCGCTCGGCGCTGGCAACGTCGATCCCCAGGCCCACCAATGCCTGCAGGTTCCACTGCGTCTGCACCACCGAGCCCCAGGCCGCCGCCAGCACCCAGGCCAGCGACAGCACCCCCAGGCGCCGCGTCCAGCGGGTCGATGGG
>JBIIQD010000445.1:0-3264 GCA_044342265.1 Hydrogenophaga sp.
CTGGACTATCCCCAGATCGATACCGACCTGAAAAAAGCCGTGGAGTCGGTGGCCCGAGGCCATGCTTCGCCGCGCGCTTTCTACGTGGACAAAGTCGCAGAGGGTGTGGCCACCATCGCGGCAGCGTTCTGGCCCAAGCCGGTGATCGTGCGCCTGTCGGACTTCAAGTCCAACGAGTACCGCAAACTGGTCGGCGGCAGCCGGTACGAACCGGACGAAGAGAACCCGATGCTGGGCTTTCGCGGTGCGGCGCGCTACATCAGCGAAGCTTTCCGTGAAGCCTTTGCAATGGAGTGTGAAGCGCTCAAACGCGTGCGCGAGGACATGGGCCTGACCAACGTGCAGGTGATGGTGCCGTTCGTGCGCACGCTGGAGCAGGCGCGCAAAGTCACCGAGCTGCTGGCCACCCAGGGTCTCAAGCGGGGCGAGAACGATCTCAAGCTGATCATGATGTGCGAGATCCCGAGCAACGCCGTGCTGGCTGCGGACTTCCTGCAGTACTTTGATGGCTTCTCCATCGGTTCGAACGACCTGACCCAGCTGACCCTGGGCCTGGATCGGGACTCTGGCCTGGAACTGCTCGCGCACGATTTCGACGAGCGCGACCCAGCGGTCAAAGCGCTGCTCAAGATGGCCATTGGCGCCTGCAAGTCCCAAGGCAAGTACGTTGGCATTTGCGGTCAAGGCCCCAGCGACCACCCGGATTTTGCGCAGTGGCTGCGTGACGAAGGCATCAGCTCTATCTCGCTGAACCCGGACTCGGTGGTCGACACCTGGCAACTGCTGGCTGCGACCGCCACATAGACATCAAGTCGTCTGAGGTCGCACAGGCCGGGCATCTGCCCGGCTTTTTTTTGACCCCACAATGCAAGGCGTTGGACAGTCCCTGGTTCTGTTGCGAAACAGTGCTCGCAAGTCCAACAGGACACATGGAAGAGGGTCAGTGACGCAATGTCTCCGACTAGGGAAAACCCTCTCGGTGTTTGACCCGACCGGTACCTTGTCTGACGGGTTTGTAAGGAGTTGGTAAGGCATCGAATCACAATAGGCGAAACGTTACGCGATGCTTACATGTTGACACTCATCCTGGCCGTCAAATTGATTGCTGAAATTGCGCTCATGGCCTTGTTTGGCCAGTGGGTGCTTGGCCTGCTGGCGGGCCAGCGAAAGGCGACCAACCTGTTCTATCAGGTGCTCGAGCTGATCGGGCGCCCGTTCGTGGTGGTGGCCAGGTTCGTCACGCCCAAATTCGTGCTGGAGCGCCACCTGCCCCTGGTCGCGTTTTTGCTGTTGGGCTTTGTCTGGGTGCTGGCGACGGCCAGCAAGATTGCTCACTGCGTGAAGATCGGGGTGGAGCTGTGCCAATGAACGCTCCACTCGATGCCTGGTTTGTCCGCTGGCAGGTTCGGCTGCTGCTGGTGTTCGGACAAAAGATCTCCGCCCTGGACCGGATCGAACGTCGTCTGGCCCTATGCCCTGACGACACGCACGCGCTGGCCACCCGCGCGCACTTGCAAGCGGAACTGGGCGACAAGGCAGCCGCTGTGACTTCGATGGAGCGACTGGTCGAGCTGATGCCTCAGCAAGCCTCTGCCTGGTTCAACCTGGGCTTTCTGCGCGAGGAGCTTGGCCGACTGGAGCCAGCCGAAGCTGCCTTCCGCCGCGCCATCGACATTGAACCCAAACTGGACCGCGCCTGGTATGGCCTCGCGCTGTGCCTGATCCGCTTGCAGCGCTTTGACGATGCGATCGTCGCCCTGCGCCGGAACACCGAACTGCAACCCATGAGTCCTTACGGCTGGTACCAGCTGGCCCGGGTTCATGTAGACCGGCAAGAACCCGACGAGGCGGCGAAGATCATTCGCCACCTCCGAAAGTTCGAGCCCAAAGTGGCGGCACAGCTCGAACGCGAGACGGGTCTGGGGGTAACTTCAACCTGAGTTCGTGGGCCGGTCGCTGACCGGTGCGAACAAGTCTGGCGTTGGTGCTGTGGCACGCGAAAACTCGCACACGGGTCGTTGGCAGGCCACGCTAAGGAGAACGGTGGCGCCCGTGATTTGCCCGGAAGGGCTTTTTAGAAAAATGAGGTCGATGACATGGAATTGACTGAAAACCACCGCCGATATTGGCGGAAAAACCTGAATATCACTGCCATATTGCTGGCAATCTGGTTCGTGGTGACGTTTGTCGTAGCCTTTTTTGCCCGTGAGTTGAGCTTCAACTTCTTTGGGTGGCCCTTCAGTTTCTGGGTGGGTGCGCAGGGTGCGCTGGTGGTGTATTGCCTGATCATCGGGTATTACGCTTGGTACATGAACCGCCTCGACATCGAGCACGGTGTCGAAGAAATCGAGGAGTGAACCATGGCTGGCATGTTTGAAACTGCGGGCGCAGGCGGGGGCTCCAACAAGGCCTTCAAGCAACAACTCAACAAGGTCTACACGTGGTACACCGGAGGCTTCTTTGCCTTCGTGGTCGTGTTGGCCGTCCTGGAGCAGATGGGGCTGTCGCGCGAGTGGATCGGCTTCATCTTCCTGCTGGCGACCATTGGCCTGTACGCTGGTATCGGCATCATGAGCCGCACCACGGACGCGGCCGAGTACTACGTCGCCGGGCGCCGTGTGCCAGCCGTGTACAACGGCATGGCGACTGGCGCCGACTGGATGTCGGCTGCGTCGTTCATCGGCATGGCTGGCACCTTGTACCTCACCGGGTACAGCGGTCTGGCTTTCATCATGGGCTGGACCGGGGGCTACTGCCTCGTGGCGCTTTTCCTCGCGCCCTACCTGCGCAAGTTCGGCCAGTTCACCATCCCCGACTTCCTGGGTGAACGCTACGGTGGCAACCTGCCTCGCTTCCTGGGTATCTTGGCCGCGATCCTTTGCTCGTTCGTGTACGTGGTGGCACAGATCTATGGCGTGGGTCTGATCACTTCGCGCCTGACCGGTGTGGCTTTCGAGCTCGGGATTTTCCTGGGACTGGGCGGTATTCTGGTCTGCTCGTTTCTGGGTGGCATGCGTGCTGTGACCTGGACCCAGGTGGCGCAGTACATCATTCTGATCGTGGCCTATTTGATCCCGGTGGTGTGGCTTTCGGTGAAGCAGACCAGCGTGCCGGTGCCGCAGGCCATCTACGGTGCACAGCTTGAAAAAGTGACCGCCAAAGAGAAATTGCTGGCCAACGACCCCAAAGAGCTGGAAGTGCGCGAGATCTTCAAGAAACGCGCCGCTGACCTGGATGCCAAGCTGAAGGACCCTGCCGCTGCAT
>JBIIQD010000446.1:0-3263 GCA_044342265.1 Hydrogenophaga sp.
GCGTGGACCGAGGCGCTGCTGGAGCGGCTGGTGGCGCTGAACGCCCGGCGCGCCGCCGAAGAAGCGGCGGGCACCGTGCGCTGGCTGCGCCCCGAGTTCCAGGACCCGGCCCAGCGTGCCCGGCTGGGGGCCGCCGCTTTCGCAGCGCCGCAGCCCGAACCCATCGGCGAGCAAGCGGGCATTGAAGGGGTGGAGAGCGAGGCCGAGGCGAGCGCGCAAGCCCAACGGCAGGCCCAGGCCGAACGGGCCGATGAACCGGCAGACGGCAGCACCCCCGCCGCCGCGTCCACCACCACAACCACCCAGCCCTGGCCGTCCAGCCTGCCCGAGCAGGTGCGCGCCGTGGCCCAACTGCTCAGCGCCAGCCCCGCCCCGCTGCCGCTGCCCGCCATCGAAGCCAGCTTCAAAGGCAAAGGCCCATGGAAAAAAGGCCTGCCTCGCATCCTCGACACCCTCGAAGCCTTGGGCCGCGCCCGGCAGGAGGGCAGCGGGTGGCGGGGGTGAGCGCAGGTGCCCATCTGAACCGGGACGAGGCCCTGCAGCGCTTCGACCACTTCCTCATGCTCATGGACGAGCAGCTGCTGGCGCTGGAGGCAGACGCTTCGCGACAAGGCCTGCCGCTCGCGCTCGGAACGGACACGCCCGAGCAACTGGAAGCCGTGTTCGACGCCCTCGCACAGGGGCTGAGCCGGGACGCCGACCCCGAGGGCTGGGGCAGCCTGCTTGTCTACATCGGGCGCTATCTGGGTGAGTGGGTGCGGCAGTCGTTCGGCGGGCACTGGGTGCTTTCGCTCGACGATGCACGCAACGTGAACTTCAACACCCCGGTGGTCGTCGGTCACTCGCCGGTGCCAGGGCTCGATCTCGCGCCGATCAGCCTGGTGCGCGCTTACGGGTTGCGTCGTCGCTGCGGCACCTTGCGGCGAGGGGTACTGGCGCAGGTGCGGCCCGAACCTCCGCTGGACCTGAGCGATCTTGCCGCGCGCTGAATGACAGACGCGCAGCCGAGGAGTCGCTGCCTTCTTTCCATCGCTGTTCGGACGGTTTGACCAGCTAAACTCGCGCACCTTGCGCGCCCGCCCTATGAACTCCCAACTGCCCACCCACCCGGCCTCCGTGCTGGCGCTGGCGTTTCTGGCCACCATCGTGCTGGGCACGGCGCTGCTGATGCTGCCCTGGGCCAGCGCCAGCGGGCACAGCGCGCCGTGGCTCACCGCTTTGTTCACCGCCACCTCGGCGGTGTGCGTGACCGGCCTGGCGGTGGTGGACACCGGCACCTACTGGAGCCCGCTGGGCCAGGGGCTGGTGATGGCGCTGATTCAGGTGGGCGGTTTCGGCATGATGACCTCGGCTGCGCTCATGGGCTTGCTGATCGGGCGGCGCCTGAAGTTGCGCACCCGGCTGCTGCTGCAGTCTGAAACCCATGCGCTGTCCATGGGCGATGTGCGCTCGGTGGTGCGCATGGTGCTGGTGGTCACGGTGGTGGTGGAGGTCGTGGTGGCGCTGTGGCTGGCGCTGCGCTTTGCCAGCACGATGGACCTGAGCTGGTCGCAGGCGCTGTGGCAAGGTGCGTTCCATTCGGTTTCGGCTTTCAACAACGCGGGCTTTTCCACCTGGTCCGACAGCATGATGCGCCATGTGACCGACGGCTGGGTGCTGGCGCCGCTGATGCTGGCGATCATCTTGGGCGGCCTGGGTTTCCCGGTGCTCACCGAGCTGTGGGCCAACCGGCGCAAGCGGCACGCGCGCTGGTCGATCCACACCACGCTCACCGTCTGGGGCTCGGCGGCGCTGGTGGTGCTGGGCACGCTGGCGCTCTGGCTGGTGGAGCGTGACAACGCCAAGACGCTGGGCGCGCTGGGGTTTGCAGACCAGTGGCTGGCGGCGTTGTTCACCTCGGTCTCGGCGCGCACGGCGGGTTTCAACGCGGTGGACATTGCTGCGCTGGAAACCGAGTCGCTGGTGCTGCACTATGTGTTGATGTTCATCGGCGGCGGCAGCGCGGGCACCGCCGGCGGCGTGAAGGTGACCACTTTCTTCCTGTTGTTGCTGATCGTGTGGACCGAGATCCGGGGCCGGGCCGACGTGGAGTTCCGCGGTCGGCGCATCGGCACCCCGGTGCAGCGCCAGGCCTTGTCCATCCTGGTGCTCAGCGGCCTGGCGGTGTCGCTGGGCGTGCTGGCCATCGTGCCCATGGCCAGCCACATCCCGCTGGAGAAGCTGGTGTTTGAAGTGGTCTCGGCGTTTGCGACGGTGGGCCTGTCCACCGGCATCACCGCCGAGCTGCCGCCCGCTGCGCAAGGGGTGCTGATCGCGCTGATGTACGCCGGCCGAGTCGGCGTGGTCACGCTGGCGCTGGCCCTGGCGATCAACCAGGTACCGAGGGCGTACCGTTTTCCTGAGGAGAAACCAATTGTTGGCTAAACAGAATTCGGTGAAGGGCGACAGCGTGGTCGTCATCGGGCTGGGGCGCTTTGGCGCCAGCGTGGCGCGCTCGCTGGTGGCGTCGGGCCACGAGGTGCTGGCCATGGACGCCAACGAAGAGGTGGTGCAAGACCTGGCGGCCGAGCTGCCCCATGTGGTGCGCGCCGATTCGACCGACTTGCAGGCGCTGCAGCAGCTGTCGGTGACCGATTTCTCGCACGCGGTGGTCAGCATCGGCGCCAACCTGGAGGCCAGCGTGCTGACGGTGCTGAACCTCGCGCAAATGGGCATGAAGGACATCTGGGCCAAGGCCAACAGCCCGCAGCACGGCCGCATCGCCGAGCGGGTGGGCGCGCACCACGTCATCTACCCTGAGGCCGACATGGGCGAGCGGGTGGCGCACCTGGTGACGGGCAAGATGATGGACTTCATCGAGTTCGACGATGGCTTTGCGATCGCCAAAACCCGTGCGCCCATGGAAACGCACAACAAGACGCTGACGCAGTCGAACGTGCGCAGCAAGCACGGCATCACGGTGGTGGGCATCAAGCGCCGCCACCAGGACTTCATCTACGCCAAGGCCGACACCGAGGTCAAGCCGGGCGATCACCTGATCCTGGCGGGACCGACACCCCTGATCGAGAAGTTCGCCGCGCTGTACTGACTTCTCTGCGGTGTGGCGAGTCCAGGTATTTGGCCTCGACCCGACCGCGCGTGCTTTTTCTGTTGCCCGCTGTTACATTGCGCCGACACGGGATTCGTGGACTCCGACGCCTGGGAGGGCACCGATGGCCATGCATGAGATCGTTTACGTCAGCCTCGCCACCCAGGAGATGAGC
>JBIIQD010000447.1:0-3256 GCA_044342265.1 Hydrogenophaga sp.
CACCTTCATTGGCTCCCGCGATCTTGCAGCGCCTGCTGGCGCTGGCCAATGGCCCGCGCCGATTGCTGGGTGTGGTCGGTCCGCCTGGTGCGGGCAAGTCCACGCTGACCGCCTTGATGGCACAGGCCCTGGGCGAGCGCGCCCAGGCCGTGCCCATGGATGGATTCCACCTCGCGCAAGTCGAGCTGGAGCGATTGGGTCGGGCTCACCGCAAAGGCGCACCGGACACATTCGACGCGGCGGGCTATGCGGCACTGCTGTTGCGCCTGCGCCATCAGAGCGTCGGAGAAACCGTCTACGCGCCCGATTTTCGCCGCGAGATCGAGGAACCAGTGGCTGGCGCGCTGCCAGTGTTTGCACAGACACCGCTGGTGATCTCGGAAGGCAACTACCTGCTACTGGCCGACGCCGCCTGGGAACCGGTGACCCGGCTGTTCGACGAGATTTGGTACCTCCAGGTCGACCGTGACCTCCGGCTATTCCGCCTGACCGAGCGGCACATGCGCTTCGGGCGAACCCGTGAACAGGCCAGGGACTGGATCGACAGCAACGATGAGCCCAATGCACGTTTGATCGAAGCCAGCGCTTCGCAAGCGCACTTGCAGGTGCAATGGAACGACGACACCGGTTCGTTTGAGCTGTTGACGACGGAGTTTTAGCGGCGCTTGTGTCGCTGCCTGACAAAAAAGCGTCTCTTATGCCAGACTCCGGTTCCGTTGAGGGTAAACTCTAATGGGTCAGGAGAGCGCTCCCTTTTGCAGGAAGCCGCCGAAGGCGCATGAAACCAGGCTCACCATGCCGGGTTTCTTTGAACGCTCAGGTACAAAGGACTGGCAACCACCGCCCTCACCGGCGGTGTCCCCCACTGGAGAGAGACGGCCTTTCGGCCGTCCACCGAAGGAGCAAGTGCGGCATCGCCCGCGCGAATCTCTCAGGTAAAGCGGACAGGGGGGCAGCACACGGATGCACCGTGTCGTCGCTGCGGCAACCTGCCACAGCATCTGCCCCACCGCCAAGAGTCCGCCTGTGTCCGCCCCTTCCGATACCGCCGCCCTGCTCCAGACCCCGCTGAACGCGCTTCACCATGAACTCGGGGCACGCATGGTCCCGTTTGCCGGTTACAGCATGCCAGTGCAGTACCCGGCGGGCCTCATGGCCGAGCACCACCACACGCGCAACGCCGCCGGCCTGTTCGATGTGTCCCACATGGGCCAGCTAACACTGTCCGGACCGGATGCAGCTGCCGCTTTCGAATCGCTGATGCCGGTCGACGTGATCGGCCTGGGCGTGAACAAGCAGCGCTACGGCCTGCTGCTGACCGACGAGGGCGACATCATCGACGACCTGATGTTCGTGAACCGGGGCCAAGAGCTTTTCGTGATCGTCAACGGTGCCTGCAAACACGGCGACCTGGCGCACATCCAGACCCGCATTGGCAGCCGCTGCACCGTCACCCCTCAGTTCGACCGCGCCCTGCTCGCGCTGCAGGGTCCGCAGGCCGTGACCGCGCTGGCGCCTCTGCTGCCCGGTGTGGAAAAGCTGGTGTTCATGACCGGCATGCCTGCCATCTGGAACGGCGCAGATCTGTACGTCACCCGCAGCGGCTACACCGGCGAAGACGGCTTCGAAATCTCCGTGCCCGCCGCCAGCGCCGATGCCTTCGCCCGCGCTCTGCTGGCGCAACCCGAGGTCAAACCCATCGGCCTGGGCGCGCGCAACTCGCTGCGCCTGGAAGCCGGTCTGTGCCTGTACGGCAACGACATCGACACCACGACCACGCCGGTCGAAGCGGCGCTCAACTGGGCGATGCAGAAGGTGCGCCGCACCGGCGGCGAACGCGCCGGCGGCTTCCCGGGCGCAGCCCGCGTGCTGGCCCAGCTTGACGGCACCGAGGCAGTCGCGCGCAAGCGCGTCGGCCTGATCGCGCTGGAGCGCGTGCCGGTGCGCGAACATGTGGAACTGCAAAGCCTGGACGGCCAGAAGATCGGCGAAGTCACCAGCGGCCTGCTCGGCCCCACGGTCGACAAGCCGGTTGCCATCGGCTACGTCACACCCGAACACGCCGCCACGGGCTCGCGGATCAACGCCATGGTGCGCGGCAAGGCGGTTCCGATGGAGGTCGCGCCGATGCCCTTTGTGCCAAACCGCTACTTCCGTGGCTGAGCCACCCAACCCTCAACTTTCTTCACCGGAGCCCACCATGACCACCAAGTACACCGAAGACCACGAATGGATCACCGTTGACGGCGGCATCGCCACCGTCGGCATCACCCACCACGCGCAGGACGCGCTGGGCGACGTGGTGTTTGTCGACCTACCCGAAGTCGGTAAGAGCTTTGCCCAGAAGGAAGTGGCGGGCGTGGTCGAGTCCGTCAAAGCGGCGGCTGACGTGTACATGCCGATCAGCGGCGAAGTCACCGAAGTGAACGAAGCCCTGCGCGGCGACCCCTCGCTGGCCAACAGCGACCCGCTGGGCGCGGGCTGGTTCTTCAAGGTCAAGCTGTCGGACCCCGCCCAGGTGGATGCCCTGCTGGACGAAACCGCCTACACCGCCTTCTCGGCCAACGCCTGAGACAAATCGCCATGTTGCTCTACGGACATCACGACTCGGGCCACGCCTACAAGGTTCGCCTGTTTCTTTTGTTGACGGGAATGTCTCACCGCTACGAATGGGTCGACATCAGCCAGCCACGGCACGCCAGACCCGATGATTTCCAGAAGGCCAGCACCTACGGCGAGGTACCCGTCTTGGTGGACGAGGGGCGCTCCTGGTGCCAGTCCAATGCCATCCTCATCCACCTCGCGCAAAAGTCTCAGCGCTTCTGCGGTGAACCGCATGAGTGGCCGCGGGTGCTGGAGTGGTTGTTCTGGGAGCCCAACCGCATCAACTTCAGCATTCCCAACCTTCGATTCGCCCACCGCTACGTGCCACAGCCACCAGAAGTTCTGTCCTATCTGGCTGCGCGCGCCCAAGCCGATCTGGAAACGCTTGACACACACCTTTCGCAGCAAGCGTTTCTGCTGTCCTCCGGCTTCACCATCGCCGACATCAGTTGCGCCAGCTACCTGTTCTGGGCCGAGGAGGCCAGGATTTCCCTGATGCCATTCCCTCATGTGCAGCGGTGGCTGCGCAACATCCAGGAACAACCTGGCTGGTTGCCTGCATACCAAGCTCTCAGCAAGTCCACCTCTTCATAACCCGCCCACCCGAAAGATCAGCGATGTTGATGCCGTCCGCCAAACCCCTGAGCGACCT
>JBIIQD010000448.1:0-3237 GCA_044342265.1 Hydrogenophaga sp.
GACCAGCGGCTTCCCAGACCAGCTCGCGCGGTATTTCGCCCGCTGCTTCCCAGGCGTCGACGTTGGGTCGCACGCGCTCGATGGCAAAGCGACGCACGGTATCAACCAGAGCCTGCAGTTCGGTCGCGTCCATATCGATGGCGTTCTCAATGCGGTTCATGTGACTTCCTTTGCCAGCTTCGGCGCAGCCAAGACATCTTGAAACACCACCAGGACCTGCCCGGTGATCAGTTGCTGTCCCGCCACCACGGTCACCGCCGTCACGGTGGCGTCGCGCGGCGCGCTGACCTGGTGCTCGATCTTCATGCTTTCGATCGTCAGCAACACCTGACCGCGCACGACGCGTTGGCCCGGTAGCACCGACAGCGCCACCAGCTTGCCGTTGAACGGGGCGCGCAGTTCGCGCGCGGCCGACCCGCCACCGGAGCCGACAGGCGGGGTGTGGTTCAGGTCACGCAAAAGCATGTGCTCCGTGCCCCAGCGAACCTCGCAACGGCCTTCTGGAAGATGCACGACGGTCACCGAACGTGTCGCGCCGTCCAGCGTGAGAACGCCTTCGCCGACCACTGCCATATGGTTGCCTTCGCCCACACGTACCTGCAAGACACCAAGGCATTTTTCCAGAACGCTCAGATCCAAGACCTGTTCGGCATGCCCCCAACGCAGCGGCCTGGGGAATGGCGGAGGCAGCGCACCTGATGGGCGGCCGAGGTAGCTGGCCGCGAGCGCTGCGGCCAGCAGCGCCTGTGGCGAAGGCTCGAGCCCGGCGCGCACGTCAGCAGCGTGTTCGGTCAGGAACGGAATGCCAGCCTCGCCCGCCCGGAACGCGGGGTGACGCAGACAGGCCGCCAGGAAGGCGCGGTTGTTCGGCATGCCCATGAGCACCGTGCTGTCTAGCGCAAACGCAAGCCGATCCAGCGCCTCGGCGCGGGTCGGCGCGTGGGCTATCAGCTTGCCGAGCATGGCGTCGTAGTGCGGCGTGACCACGCTCCCGGTTTCGAGCGCGTGGTCGAAGCGCAGCCGTTCGCTCAATATCGGCTCGGCAAAGGCCTGCACGGAACCAGCGTGCGGGGTGAAGTGATCGTCTTCTGCGCAGATCCTGACTTCAATCGCGTGGCCGCTGAGTTGCACCTGGTCTTGGGCCAAAGGCAAAGGCTCAGTGCGAGCGACGCGGATCTGCCACTCGACCAAATCCAAGCCTGTCAACATCTCGGTGACAGGGTGCTCGACCTGCAACCGCGTGTTCATCTCCATCAGGAAGAAGCTGTGCTCCCACGCGGCACCGCTGCGCAGATCGTTGCCCCAGGACCGGGAGAGGCTCCGGGCTTCGCTGGTTTCAGTGGCTGTTTCGCCTTGGGGCGGCCCAGCGGCAAACAACTGCCCGTCGTCCAGCAAGAACTCCACTGTGCCCGCACCCACATAGCCTGCGCCTTGCGCCAGCGCCACCGCACAGCGGCCCAGCTTTTCACGCAGTTCGGGCGAGACCGCCGGGCTGGGCGACTCTTCGATGATCTTCTGGTGGCGGCGCTGCACCGAACAGTCGCGCTCGCCCAGGTGGATGCAGCGGCCGTGGGCGTCCGCGAACACTTGCACCTCGACGTGGCGAGGGTTGAGCAAAGCGCGCTCGATCAGCAGGTCACCATTGCCGAAACCAGCCAACGCTTCAGAGCGCGCGCTGTGCAATGCAATTGGCAGTTGGTCGGCGCTGTGGACCAGCCGCATGCCACGGCCACCACCGCCGGACACAGCTTTGACCATCACGGGATAGCCGATGCGCTGCGCCTCGACGATGAAGGTGGCGTCGGACTGGTCGTCCCCAAAGTACCCTGGCAGCACCGGCACGCCATGCTGTAACGCCAGCGCCTTGGCGGCAGACTTGCTGCCCAGCGCGCGGATGGCCGCTGGCGGCGGCCCGACCCAGGTCAGGCCGGCGTCGATCACAGCCTGCGCAAAGCCGGCATTCTCGCTGAGAAATCCGTAGCCGGGGTGCACCGCGTCGGCGCCGCTGGCTTGGGCGGCGGAGATGAGCTTGTCGATGCGCAGGTAGCTATCTGCCGAGGCCGTACCGCCGAGCGCCACGGCGGCATCCGCCTCACGCACGTGCATGGCATTGCGGTCGGCGTCGGAATACACCGCCACGGTGGCGATACCCATACGCCGCGCTGTGCGGATGATCCGGCGCGCGATCTCGCTGCGGTTGGCGACCAGCAGACGCTTCACGGTGGGCCCTCGCTCAATCCAGCGCCGGGCCGACCCAAGCCGGATCCGTCCCCCCGGGAGGCAGCCACTCGCACTGCGGCGGAACCTGGGGGCATGTCCACCCAGGGCGCAGCCTGCTTGCGCGAAAACGCCTTGAGACCTGCGGCCGCCTCGCGGCCGCGTAAGGCTGAGGCAAAGGCGATGGACGCCTCGTCACGCAGGTCGGGCAATGGGCTGTGCAGCCGGCGCAGCAGCTGCTTGGTCGTTGCGGTGGCGCCCGGCGCCGCAGCGCGGTGACGGGCCAGCGTGTCGGCCAGCGCCTCTTCCAGTTCGCCATCGGCCACCAGATCGTTGACCAGGCCCAGGTCGCGGGCCTCGCTCGCGCTGAAGTGGCGGCCTGTCAGCAGGCACTCCCGCGCCGTGCGGTCACCCAGGCGCCGCCAGACGAAGGGCGCGATCTGTGCCGGCGGCAGGCCGAGCGTGACCTCGGGCGTGGCGAACACCGATCGCTGGGTGGCCAGCACCACGTCGCCGCAGCAGGCCAGACCGAAACCGCCGCCCATGGCCGGCCCGTCCACCGCGACCACCAGCAGTTGCGGCAATTCGGTGAGCGCGTGCAGCACGTCGCCAAAGCCCCGGTTAGCGGCGATCAGCGGGTCTCTCTCGCCGGGCTGCAGCGGCTGGCCGATCGCGCTCGCAAAACTTCCCAGACTGCCGCCCGCACAGAAGGCACCGGCCGCCCCGGTCAGCACCACGGCGCGCAGGCTGTCGTCGGCCCTGGCCCGCAGGCAGGCCTCGAACATCGCCACCACCATGGCATCGGACAGCGCATTGCGCGAGGCCGGGTCGTTGAGCGTCCAGCGCTCGGTGTCACCCTGTCGAACCACCAGAAAGTTGCTCATGTGGGCCTCCTCATTTCACCGGGCGCTTGGCGATGCCCATCATCTTCGTGAGGATGCCGAGCATCACCTCGTCGGCGCCGCCGCCGATGGACGCGAGCCGACCATCGCGGTACATGCGCGACACCTTGTTGTCCCA
>JBIIQD010000449.1:0-3234 GCA_044342265.1 Hydrogenophaga sp.
TGGTCCAGCAGTCCGTCGAGCCCGGCGCTGCGTACCGCAATGCCCAGCATCTCGGGCTCACCGTTGCTCAGGATGCCGGTGGCGATGCCCCGGTCTTTCAGCGCCTGCAGCACTTCGCGGTTTTCCGGGAAGGCGCTGAGGTGCCGGTACTGGTTCATCAGCTGCGTGGCGCGGCCTTCGAAGGCGGGCCAGTCGGTGCGGGCCGCTGGTTCGATCAGCTTGATGGCAAAAGCCAGCGCGTTTTGTGTGATGGCCCAGAACGGGCGGTAGTGCGGTTGATCGGGCGCGCCCTGGTCGCTGGTGGTCACCAGGCGGGTGTATTCGATCTGTTTGTCGCGCCACACCGTGGCCAGCCGCGCACCCTGGCCAGGGAACAGCTGCTCAGCGAGCAAGCCCACGCTGTACACGTCGAACAGCGTGCCATAGGCGTCAAACAGGACCGCGCGGGGTTTTTCCATGCTTGAACTGTATTCGGAACTTTGACTGGCATTTGTTTATCGGTTGGTGATTTATTGGTGACTTTATAGGGGGTAATCATCCAGATGACCGTCTCGTCGGATCGGGCCGACAATCGCTGCATGAGCGCTTCAACATCCGCTGCCGACCACCCGTCCCACCTGCCGCTGACCGGCCTGCGCGTGGTCGAATTCACCCACATGGTCATGGGCCCCACCTGCGGCATGGTGCTGGGCGACCTCGGGGCCGAGGTCATCAAGGTCGAGCCCATCGAGGGTGACCGCACGCGCCATCTTCTGGGCGCCGGTGCGGGCTTCTTCCCCATGTTCAACCGCAACAAGAAAAGCATCGCCCTCGACCTGACCCAGCCCGAGGGCGCGGCGCTGGCCCGGCAGCTGGCGGGCACGGCCGACGTGGTGGCCGAGAACTTCAAGCCCGGCACCATGGTGAAGTACGGGCTCGATCACGCGGCGCTGAGCGCCACCAACCCGCGCCTGATCTACGTCACGCACAAGGGCTTTTTGCCCGGGCCCTACGAGCACCGCACCGCGCTGGACGAGGTGGTGCAGATGATGGGCGGCCTGGCCTACATGACCGGGCGCCCCGGCGATCCGCTGCGCGCGGGCACCAGCGTCAACGACATCATGGGCGGCATGTTCGGCGCCATCGGTGTGCTGGCCGCGCTCATCCAGCGTGGTATCACCGGCAAGGGGCAGGAGGTGCAGAGCGCGCTGTTCGAAAACAACGTGTTCCTGGTCGGCCAGCACATGCTGCAGTACGCCATGACCGGCCTGCCCGCGGCGCCCATGCCGGCGCGCATCAGCCCCTGGGGCATCTACGACGTGTTCACGGTGAAAGACGGCGAGCAGATATTCCTGAGCGCCGTCAGCGATGCGCAGTGGGCCACCTTCTGCGACGCGCTGGGCTTTGCCGACCTGCAGGCCGACCCGCGTTACGCCAACAACAACCTGCGCGTGCAGGGCCGGTCCACGCTGATGCCGGTGCTGCGCGAGCGGCTGGCCCTTTGGTCTGCGGCCGATCTGGCCACGCTGTTCGAGCGCGTGGGCCTGCCGTATGCGCCGATCCGCAAACCCGAGGAGCTGCTGCAAGACGAACACCTGCTGGCCACCGGCGGCCTGGCCGACATGACCCTGCCCGACGGCCCGCGCGCCGGCCAGACCGCCAAGGCCACCTTGCTGCCCTTCACCCTGGGCGGCCGGCGCTTGGGCGTGCACCGCAGCCCGCCCAAGCTGGGCGACGCGACGGCTGCGCTGCTGAGCGAACTGGGTGTAGACGCCGCCGGGCAGGAACGCCTGCGCCAGTCGCGTGTGGTGGCCTGACGCCATGGTGGACGCGCCCCAGGTGCACATCAGCGAGGTCGGCCCGCGCGACGGGCTGCAGTCCGTGAAAGCCACCATGCCCACGGCCGACAAGTGCCGGTGGATAGTCGCGCTGGCGGCGGCAGGCCTGCGCGAAATCGAAGTCGGCTCCTTCGTGTCGCCCAAGTTGCTGCCGCAGATGGCCGACGTGGCCGAGGTGGTGCGCCACGCCATCTCCATCCCCGGCCTGCGCGTGATGGCCCTGGTGCCCAACCGGCGCGGCGCCGAAGCCGCGCTGGCCGCGGGCGTGCACAAGCTCACCCTGCCGGTGTCGGCCAGCGAAGCGCATTCGCTCGCCAACGTGCGCAAGACGCGCGAGCAGATGGTGGAAGAGCTGCGCAGCGTGATCGCGCTGCGCAACGAGCAAGCGCCCGGCGTGTCGGTGGAGGTCGGCCTGTCGACCGCGTTCGGCTGCACGCTGCAGGGCGCGGTGGCCGAAGACGATGTGATCGCACTCGCCGTGGCTTGCGTGCAGGCCGGGGTGGACGAGGTCGGTCTGTCCGACACCACCGGCATGGCGAACCCGGCGCAAGTCAGGCGCCTGTTCACACGCCTGCGCGCCGAGCTGGGCGCACACGCCGGCGCGGCGCACCTGCACAACACGCGCGGCCTGGGCCTGGCCAACTGCCTGGCCGCGTACGACGTGGGCGTGCGCAGTTTCGACAGCTCGCTCGGCGGCCTGGGCGGCTGCCCCTACGCGCCCGGCGCCAGCGGCAACGTGGTCACCGAAGACCTGGTGTTCATGTTCGAGGCCATGGGCGTGTCCACCGGCGTGGACATCTCCATGCTCATCGCCGCGCGTGAGCCTTTGAAGGCCGGTCTGCCCGGTGAACCGTTGTATGGCATGACGCCGGACGCTGGTCTTCCCGAGGGTTGGGTGCGCTGAATCACACACAGTTTCGATCTGGATCAAGACCCGTTGCCTTGACTGTTTTAGACTGTCTATCGTGGTCGCCATACAGCGGACACGACAACCATTCTTTACGGCAGAGGAAACCCATGAAACCCGTTTTGACCTGGGGTGCAGCGCTGGTCGCTGCGGTAGCGCTCGTCGCGTGCGGCGGCGGAGGCGACAGCAACGGCTTTGGCGCGGTGGCGGTCAGTGCCTCGACCAACAAGGTGGCGATCACCTCTGAACAGCTGACCCAGTCGATCGCCAACGATGTGGCACGCGACGAGTGCGATGCAGGCGATTGCACAGTGGTGCTGCAGTTCGAAGAGTGCGGCGCAGCGGCACAAGGTCTGAAGTCTGGCGTGCTGATGATCACTGCGGGCGCTGGAAACACAGCGTTTGACGCCCAGACAGCGGCCAACAACGCCTGCACTGTCCAGGGCGCGACCGGCTGCGGTGCGATCCCCAACCTTGCTGCGCAGTGCAACTGACGCCTTCAAAGCTTTC
>JBIIQD010000450.1:0-3227 GCA_044342265.1 Hydrogenophaga sp.
CGACAGCGCGGAGCACCGGGAGGGCATCGCGGCATTTCTGGGCAAACGCCCACCGAGTTTTTGAACGTTTTTCTTCCCTTTCATCCATGAGCAACCAGAACCTGTTCGTCGCGCTGCGCGACGCTTTCCCCGCCGACCTGGACCGCACCGCGGTGGAAACCGACGACGGCCTGATCTATTCCTGGCGCGATCTGGACCGCGCCACCGCCATGGTGGCCAACCTGCTCGATTCGCTGGATCTGCCGCCGGCTTCGCGCATCGCGGTGCAGGTGGAAAAATCGGTCGAGGCCATGGTGCTGTACCTGGCCACGCTGCGCGCGGGCCATGTGTTCCTGCCGCTGAACACCGCCTACCAGAGCGGCGAGATCGAGTACTTCGTGGGCAACGCCGAACCCGCGGTGGTGGTCTGCAGCCCGAAGAACCATGGCTGGGTCAGCAAGATCGCCTTCAGCGCGGGCACGCAATACGTCTTCACGCTCGGTGATGACCGCACCGGCAGCCTGCTGGAGCGCGCCGCGCACCACAGCGACCGCCACACACCCGCCGTGCGCCAAGACGACGAACTCGCCGCCATCCTCTACACCAGTGGCACCACCGGCCGCAGCAAGGGCGCCATGCTGACGCACGGCAACATGCGCAGCAACGCGCTGGTTCTGCGCGACTACTGGCAGTGGCAGAAGGACGATGTGCTCATCCACGCGCTGCCCATCTTTCATGTGCACGGCCTGTTCGTGGCCATCCACGGCGCGCTGATCAACGGCAGCAAGATGATCTGGCTCTCGAAGTTTGACCCGAAGCTGGTGATCAGCAAGTTCCCCGAGGCCACGGTGTTCATGGGTGTACCCACGCTGTATGTGCGCATGCTGGCCGATCCCACGCTGACACCCGCGCAGGCGGCGCACATGCGGCTGTTCATCGCGGGCTCGGCGCCACTGCTGATGGAAACCTTCAAAGACTGGCAGGCCCGCACCGGCCACACCATCCTGGAGCGCTATGGCATGAGCGAAACCGTGATGCTCACCTCCAACCCCTGCGGTGCCGACGCTCGCCACGGTGGCGCCACCGAGCGGCGCGGCGGTACGGTGGGCTTCCCGCTGCCGGGCGTGGATTTGCGGGTGATGGACGACAAAGGCCAGAGCGTGCCACCGGGCGAGATCGGCGGCATCCAGGTTCGAGGGCCGAACGTGTTCAAGGGCTACTGGCGCATGCCCGAGAAAACCGCCGAGGAGTTCACCGCCGACGGTTTCTTCAAGACCGGCGACGTGGGCCGGGTCGGCAGCGACGGTTACGTGACCATCGTCGGCCGCAGCAAAGACCTGATCATCTCTGGCGGCTACAACGTCTACCCGGCCGAGATCGAGGGATACATCAACGACATGCCCGGTGTGGCCGAGAGCGCGGTGATCGGCGTGCCGCATCCGGACTTTGGCGAGGTCGGCGTGGCGGTCATCATTGCCAAGCCGGGCACCACGGTGGAGCCGGGTCAGGTGATCGCCGAACTGAAGGCGAAGCTGGCCAACTTCAAGATCCCCAAGCGTTGTGTGGTGGTGAACGAACTGCCGCGCAACACCATGGGCAAGGTGCAGAAGAACCTACTGCGCGAGCAGTACAAGAGCGAATTCGCACAAAGAAACGCACCCCGATAATCTAATCGGAGCGCGTGAACAAAACCGAAAACGCGGCGGAACCGGCTTTGCCGGGCCGCTCGTGTTGCCCCCTCGGGGGGCGACGCCGAAGGCGGCGCGGGGGGAGTCCAATACCTGCGACGCGGTTGGGCTGGTGTTGAGGGTTACCGCAACACCAGGACTGGGATATGCGAATGCGTCAGCACCTGCTGCGTTTCACTGCCCATCAGCAACCGCTTGATTCCCTTTCGGCCATGTGATGCCATCACGATCAAGTCCACCTTGTTGCGCTTGGCGGTGGCGATGATGGCTTCGGCGATCAGGTCGGACTTGACGGTGACAGGCTTGACCTTGACCTCCAGTTTCTGGCCGGAGGCCTTCACCGCGTTCACAGCGTTCATTGCTTCGTCGTTCCACTGCTTCTCGATGCGGGCCACTTCCGACGCTGCGAGCGCCATGCCGCCTTCAAAGTAGGTTTGCGGGTAGCGCGGCACCACTTTCAACGCCACCACCTCGGCTCCTGTGATGTCTGCCAGGTTGATGGCGTGATCGACCGCCAGGTTGGACAGCTTGGAGCCGTCGGTGGCCACGAGGATTCGCTTGTACATGGATGGCTCCTGGGATGGTGTGCTGGGATACGCGTGCAGAGTAAACGTATCTTGCAATGCAGAGATTGACCTATGTCAATCAGACGAGTCGAAGCCTGATTTACCCTCGGCACATGAACGAGGCCATCACCGCGCCCCCGGTGGGGCTCTTGCAAGGCAGCGAACCGGTTATCGGGTCGCAGCGCGGGGACCACCTGTTTGGAAGTCACCGTGGACCACTGACCGTCGTCGACGATTTTTTGGTTCTTGACGACCCTGTCGAGTTGCGTGACTTCACCGAATACAACGAAATCGACGGAAAGCCAGTTGCGGAATCCGTGCTCCTGGTGCAGGGGATGTATTGCGCGGCCTGTGCCGACACCGTCGAGTGCGCCTTGCAGGATCTTCCCGGGGTTCACAGCGCCAGAGTCCATGCCGCTACCCGGCGGCTGATCGTGCGTTGGAACCCTGAAGAGACCCGCATCTCTTCGCTGGCGCAGCGGGTCGGGCAGATCGGCTACCGGCTGCTGCCTCTGCACCAGGCACTGTCGATCAGTGAGCGGCTGAAGGAGACCCGGCAGGCCCTTTGGCGTCTGTTCGTGGCGGGTTTCTGCGCCATGCAAGTGATGATGTACGCGTGGCCCGCCTACGTGGCCGAGCCGGGCGACATGCCCGACGACATCGAGCAGCTGCTGCGCTGGGCCAGCTGGCTGCTCAGCGTCCCAGTGGTGACTTTCGCCAGTGGGCCTTTTTTTCGTGGCGCATGGCGTGACCTGAAGTTGGGCAAGGTGGGGATGGACACGCCCGTATCGCTTGGCATCGTGGTGGCCTTTGTGGCCAGCTCGGCCGCCACATTCGATCCCGCCGGTCCGTGGGGGCACGAGGTCTGGTTCGACTCCCTGACCATGTTTGTCTTCTTCCTGCTCGGCGGGCGTTACCTGGAACTCAAGGCAAGGGATCGCACGGCGGGAGCCCTGGACGCGCTGATGAACCGCCTGCCCGAGGTTTGCGACCG
>JBIIQD010000451.1:0-3221 GCA_044342265.1 Hydrogenophaga sp.
CAGGCAAGTCTCACGCAGTGCGGCATCCGCTGCGCACGCTTGCGCTGGGTGCGCTGATCGGGGTGTTGTTGACCGTGCCAGGTCTCTGGCTCTGGCTAAGATGGAGTCCTGTGGCAGCGCCTGCGCCCGTGGCTGCGAGCCCTGGCCCTCTGGCAACTCCAGTCATCCCGCCGCCGCCACTCGCGCCACCCCCCTCCCCTCCGATGGTCGCCATGACCGCCAGCCGCCTGTTGACCTCCGAGAGTGCGGGACTTCAAGCATTGGCGCCACGCTGGAAAATGTCCGCAGGGCAAGATGACATCTGTGCCGTGGCATTGACCCAACAACTGCAGTGCTACACATCGGCGCGGATGTCCCCCAATGGCCTGCGGCAACTCGACCGCCCTGCGGTGCTTCGACTGCACCTGCCCGATGGCACGGGCCATGCGGTGCTGGAGTCACTGGATAGCCGTCAACTCACGCTGAGTGCCGGCGAGAACCGATGGCTGTTGCCTGAAGAGAGCTTGACATCCATCTGGCGTGGAGAATATTCGAGCCTGTGGCGCACTCCTCCTGGTCAGGAGGGACGTCTGGTCAACGGCTATGAGGGTTCCGCTGCGGTCTGGATGGAGCAGCAATTGACCTTGCTACAAAACCAGAAACAGCTGCCCGACTCAGCCGACACGTTGCGCAAAAAAGTTGAGGCGTTTCAGCGCGCCAAAGGGATCGAGGTCAATGGACGTGCATCGACCACCACCATGATGTTACTGAACCGAGCCGTCGGCATCGATGAACCGCGCCTATCGCCTTCGAACCCCTGAGTCGCCATGTCTTACATTCTTGATGCACTGAAACGGGCCGACGCAGAGCGCGGTCGAACCGCTACCTCCGAATCTGCGTTGTTTGGGAATGGGAAGCAGCACGCAATCGCGCCGAGATCTCGCCTTGGGTTGTTGAAATGGCTACTCTTGCTGGCCGGTCTTGCTGCCGCTGCAGGCGTCGCTTGGTTCATGTCCCGAAGCACACCATCCCCCGAACCATCCGCTGCAATGACTTCAGCCATCAGTGTGCCGACACCAGTGGATTTGCGACCGGAGCCACCGGCGCCACCAGCAAGCCCGGCACCACCGGCGACCGTCAACGGGCCCGAGTCCGACCGTTCTGCAAGCGGCTCCATGCGCCCTGCCTCGACCCAACCTCCCGAGCCGATCCTTGTCCCATTGGCAAGTACCGCTCCTCCAGAGATGCCGCAACCTCCTTCGGTCGGTCAGGAAGCAGCCGCAACACCCAGCAGAGCGTCGCCAGGCATGTCAGACGCGGCCCCCTCTTTGCCCTCGGTGCCCATCGCCACAGCGCCGGGTAACAGCAACCTCAAGGTCACAGGATCGACTTTTTCGGACAACCCCGCCCACCGCATGTTGATCGTCAACGGCAAAGTGGTGCAAGAAGGACAGGAGGTTGAGCCAGGCCTCACGCTGGAAGCGATCAGCCCCCGCAGCGCGGTCTTCAACAAGAATGGCTCACGGTTCAACATCAACTACTGAACTGCCACGTCAACGCCTCGCTGTGGTTGCCCTCGTCCGGGGCGCTCACCAAAGCAGGTGACAATCTCGTTTTACGCCACTTTTACACAAGGTTCCGGAGCCCTGCATGCGCATTTCCAACAGAAAAAGAATCCTGATCACTGGCGGTGCCGGCTTCCTGGGCTCCCATTTGAGTGAGCGCATGCTGGCCCAGGGCCACGATGTGCTGTGCGTAGACAACTTCTACAGTGGCACCAAGGACAACGTCGCCCACCTCATGAGCAACCCGCATTTCGAGCTGATGCGCCACGATGTCACTTTCCCGCTGTATGTGGAGGTGGACGAGATCTACAACCTGGCCTGCCCGGCCTCGCCGATCCACTACCAGTGGGACCCCGTGCAAACCACCAAGACCAGCGTGCACGGCGCGATCAACATGCTGGGCCTGGCCAAGCGCACCAAGGCCAAAATCTTCCAGGCCTCCACCAGTGAGGTCTATGGTGACCCCGAGGTACATCCCCAGCCCGAGAGCTACTGGGGCAAGGTCAACCCGATCGGCATCCGCTCCTGCTATGACGAAGGCAAACGCTGCGCCGAAACGCTGTTCTTTGATTACCACCGACAGCACCAGGTCAAGATCAAGGTCGCGCGCATCTTCAACACCTACGGTCCGCGCATGCACCCCAATGACGGGCGCGTGGTGAGCAATTTCATTGTGCAGGCTCTGCGTGGCGAGGACATCACAATCTATGGCGACGGTTCGCAGACGCGCAGCTTCTGCTTCATGGACGATCTGATTGAAGGCTTCGTTCGCCTGATGGCCAGCGGCGATGACGTGACCGGGCCCATCAACCTGGGCAATCCCAACGAGTTCACCATTCGCCAGCTGGCCGAGGCTGTGCTGCGCAAGGTCGGTGGCCAGTCCACGCTGATCTTCAAACCCTTGCCCTCGGACGACCCCAAGCAGCGCCAGCCCAACATTGAACAAGCCAAGGCTGTGCTGGACTGGCAGCCGATCGTGGAGCTCGAAGAGGGCCTGGACAAGACCATCGACTACTTCCGACGTTTCCTGCAACAGCAATGAGCATCCTGCAACACGACATCGTGATCGTGACGCCGGTCTATGAAGACCAGGAGGCCAGCGGTCGTCTCTTCAAGGAACTGGGCAAAGCACTGGGCCAGCGGGTGTTTGTCATCGCCGTGGACGACGGCTCGGTGCGACAGCCGCTGGACATCGTGAGTCTGCGCGATGGCGGTGTGGACGGCGTGGTGCTCAAGCTGCGCCGCAACGTCGGCCACCAGCGCGCCATTGCGATCGGCCTGAGCTACGCGGCCGAGTCGCTGCGGCATGGACAGCAGGTGGTGGTGATGGACTCTGACGGTGAAGACTTGCCATCGACCATCCCCCCGCTGCTGGCGCAACTGGACAACCCGGCGGTTGACATCGTTGTGGCGCAGCGCAAAAGCCGCGTGGAAACCTTCCGCTTCAAGGCCTTCTATCAGGTCTACAAGCGCTTTTTCAGTCTGATGACGGGCCGACCGATCAGCTTTGGCAACTTCATGGCGCTCAAACCCGCCGCTGTGCAACGACTCGTCTCCATGCAGGAGCTGCCGATCCATGTTGCAGCAGCCGTGCTGGCCTCCAAGCTGCGCACCGGCATCTGCGCGCTGGACCGCGGGCCACGTTACGCCGGCCAGTCAAAGATGAACTTCGTGGGT
>JBIIQD010000452.1:0-3218 GCA_044342265.1 Hydrogenophaga sp.
CCTTCGAGTGAAGGATATGTAAGTTCGCTGTTTCCTCCCAAAGCCATGTCCCGCGTGTACTCGCGTACAACATTGGCTTTGGATGCAAAAGGGGAAGGCGTGATCAACGAGTACCCAATACCCCGTGCGTTCGGGCCCATCAACTTGATATTCTCAGGCGAGGCAGAAAGCGACATGCCATAGACTGAACTTTTTCCTCCCGCACTGCGCAGTGTATTGACGAACTTCGGAAACGTGCCTGCCAACGCCACCAATACAATTTGCGGACTGGCGCTGACAATCGCACGTGCCGCAGGCTCCACATCCTGACTTGTTGTGCTGGGTGTCGCGGCAATGATTGTGGGTGTAAGTTTGGCCTTCTCCATGGCCACTTTGAACGCCGCCAATACAGAGCTGCCTAACGGATCCAAGGAATGAACCAGAGCGACTCGTGTATAGCCCAAAGTCACGGACTGGTTGACCAGTTTGAAAATCTCGTCTTCAAAACTAGCTCTCACCCAAAACACATTTGATCGGCTCTTCTTTCTGGCAATTGCTGCGCCAGTCACGGGACCAACAATCGCCATGTCTTGTACCGCATCCATGATGGCAAGCGTTGTTTCTGTTCCTAAGGGGCTGAGCAAAGCAATCACCGACTCGTCATTTTGAAATTGCACAGCATTGGCTCTGGCAAGCTCGGGTTTAAACTGATCATCGGCTGTGACTAGTTCCAGCTTTCTGCCCTGAATACCACCCTTCCTATTGAGCGCAGAGAAATATGCATTGGCGCCTTTGATGGCCTCCGAAGCGGGTACTTTTGCAAAACCACTGAGATCACAAACAGAAGCTATTCTCCACGAACGCATTTGTGCAAGCGCAGAGGTGTGGGCAAATACTATTGAAGCGCTTGCACCAGCCAGAACACGGCGGCGCGTCAGTCGGCCATCCAATGGCAGGAAATTTTTTTGCTTCATGATGTCTCCTTGCAAGATACACTCTTGAACCAAGCCAACGGGAATACTGGCTTTGCAATTCAAGATTGAGTTAAATGGGTTTCGGAAAATTCGTCAATGACTGCTCAATGACATCGCCCTGGGGAAGCCTGCAGACCTCCGCAATGTCAAAGGAAGGGCAACACACGGGACTCGAGTAATGCGTCAAAAAGCAAGAGGGGTTGTGACAGCTACTAGACTGATCCGCTGAGCCTCGAACACCTTTTTGCACGCGCACCTCAATGCAGTGTGCAGGGAGTCGCAGCGAACCGCAGCGAAGACTCGCCTGCGGCGCCCTGCACGCTTGACACAGTCGTGGTCCGATCGATTGCCAGCGCCTTCTCGTCCAACGGAAAGCAAATCTATTCACATGAGAGCACGTGTGGCACCTGAATTGGGCCACCTCTACAAGCCATTCTGGTGGCACGATATGCGCCGCATCGCCGAGATGCATGTCGGCATGTTGGTCCAACGCGCCGCTCAACGAGCGCTGTTTCTCCAACGAAGGATTCGATTTTCAAAGGCCTGGATCGCCGAAGAGGTCACAAACCCAATGGCGCCGAGAACCAAGACGCCTGCGTACAGGTCAGCGGTCTTGAAGGAGCGTTGCGCCAAGAGAATATTCTGGCCAATCCCAGTCAAGGACGCTTGCATCTCGGTCACCACCGCCAGAATCAACGCCACAGAAAGCCCCACCCGCGCACCGGCCAGGATGCCAGGCAAGGCGCTGGGCAAGTTGACTTTGGTGAATTGCTCAAGCCGCCCAAAACGCATCACCGAGGCGACTTCGCGCAGTCGTTCATTGACCGATGAGAAGCCCTGCACACTCGCGAGCAAGACGGGCCAAATCGACCCGAAGGCGATCACCGCAGTGGACATGGTCGACGAGAGCCCGAAGGCCAGGATGGCCACCGGAATGATGGCTGAAGCCGGCAGCGGGCGCATGAACTCCAGCAGCGGGTGGGTCATGTTTCGCACGCGCTCAGAACTCGAAATCAAAGCACCCAACACAACACCCAGCAAAGAGGCAACGAACCAGCCCATGGCCATCCGCGAGATGGTGGAAAACAGCGGTGGCCAAAGTTGGCCGTGCACAATCTGCGCCCACATTGCTTCCATGGTGCGCACTGGAGACGGAAAGAAAAGCGGAGAGATGACCTTCGCGCTGGAAAGCAGTTGCCAAAGCAACAGCAGGCCCAAGGCGAATCCAAGCGCACCCAGGCGCTCCATCCAACGGGTTGAACGTTTCACCGAGGATCTCCAACAGCGTCCAGGCGAAGCCCTGGAATTGACTTGATACCCTTGAGTGACAGCTCGCTGATGGCCCAACCCAAAAGGCCGACCCACAGGAGACAGGCGTACATCCGGGCAAACTGGAGCGCCTGCTGCGCAGCCATCATTTCGTGCCCCAGCCCACGCGGGTTGATGACGATTTCAACCGTGATCGCCACGATCAGGGCAATGGCCAGCGCCAGTCGAAGCCCCACCACGATGCCACTGAGCGCGGCTGGAATCACCACCTTGAAGGCGCGCTCCAACGTGCCGAGTTGCAGAGCCCGACTCACCTCAAGCAGCCGTGGCTCGGTACCCTTGACGCTTGAGATGGTGATGAGGAGCACCGGCCAAAGACAAGCGAAGGCCACGACGCTGGCTTCCATGGGCGCGCCAAAACCGAAGATCATCATCGAGAGCGGTATGAGTGCAACAGACGGTATTGGACGCAGCGCATCAATGGTCGGTGACACGATCCTCTCCAGCCGGGGCAGCAGACCGATCGTGATGCCCAGAACGATGCCGATCACGCTGGCCAAAAAGAAGCCCGTGAGTGCAGCCTCCAACGTCTGCCACGTCGCCCGGATGATGCTGCCATCCAGCATCCCGACCCAGAATTCACGCCAGACATCGCTGGGCCGTGAAAGCGACTCCATGCGCAAGTCTTCCAGATGCCAAAGCGCCTCCCAGGCGAGCAGCAGAGACACCGGAAGAACCGCACCCAGTGCGTATCGGTTCATCTCAATGTCCTTCCAGCAAACCATGCAGATGGTGACGGTGCGCCAGGAATCGGGGGTCTTCTCTCGTCGTGAGTTGGTCACGCGGATGCGCGATGTCCACATTCACTTCTTCCAGAATCCGTCCAGGATTTGCTCCCAGCACGATGACCCGATCACCCAGGTAGATGGCCTCCTCCAAGTCGTGGGTGATGAACACGACCGTGGTTCCGTGCTCACGCGTCAACTTGGCGACTTC
>JBIIQD010000024.1:0-12254 GCA_044342265.1 Hydrogenophaga sp.
AGGCTTGGGCCAGCCGGTGGCGATGGACCCCGGCTACGGTCAGCCCAGCAAGTGGGAAACCAACCTGCGCCGCCGCCAGAGCCCGGGCCTGACCCGCGTGGACCAGGCTTCGGTGAGCTTCACGCCGCTGCAAGGCCTGTTCGGCATCATCACGCCCAGCGGCCTGCACTTCGAACGCCACCACCAGGGCTGGTGGGACATCGATCCTTCCAAGCATCGGTTGATGGTCCATGGCCTGGTCAAGCGCCAGCGGGTCTTCACCATGGACGACCTGATGCGCCTGCCCAGCGTGTCGCGTATCCACTTCATCGAATGCGGCGCCAACTCGGCCACCGAGTGGGGCAATGTGGCCGTGCCCACGGTGCAGTACACGCACGGCATGGTGAGCTGCTCGGAGTTCACCGGCGTGCTGCTCTCCACGCTGCTGGAGATGTGCGGCTACGACAAGAAGATGGGCAAGTACATCCTGGCCGAAGGCGCCGATGGGTCGTCGATGACCCGCACCATCCCCATCGAACAGGCGATGGACGACTGCATCGTGGCCTGGGCCATGAACGGCGAAATGCTGCGCCCCGAGAACGGTTACCCGCTGCGCCTGGTGGTGCCAGGCGTGCAGGGCGTGAGCTGGGTCAAGTACCTGCGCCGCATCGAGGTGGGTGACCAGAAGTGGGCCACCAAAGACGAAGCCGTGCACTACATCGACCACATGCCCGACGGCACGCACCGACAGTACACCGGCATTCAGGAATGCAAGTCGGTCATCACCACGCCGTCGGCCGGGCAGATGCTGCTGGACAAGGGCTACTACAACGTGACGGGCCTGGCCTGGTCGGGCCGCGGCTCGATCAAGCGCGTGGACGTGAGCGTGGACGGCGGCCGCAACTGGCGCACCGCCCGCATCGATGGCCTGGTGTTGCCCAAGGCGCTGACCCGTTTCAACATCGACTGGGTCTGGGACGGCAAGCCCGCCATCTTGCAGGCGCGGGCCATTGACAGCACCGGCTATGTGCAGCCCAAGATCAACCAGCTGCGCGCCGTGCGCGGCACCCGTTCTGTGTACCACCAGAACGCGATCCAGAGCTGGCTGGTGACTGAAAACGGCGAAGTCTCCAACGTGCAGGTGTATTGATATGAGCACCCCCGTCGCTTTTTCACTGCGTGTAAACGCATCCCCCCTCAAGGGGGCAAAGCCTGCGCCCCGGCAAAGCCGGTTGCGCGGCTTTCCTGGCCTGGTGCGCGGCGTCGCTGCGCTCGCCTTGGGGCTCGCTGCTGCTGCCTCCTTCGCTCAAGACAAACCATGGACCAACATGGGTCGCGATGCGACGCCGGCCGAGGTCAAGGCCTGGGACATCGATGTGCGGCCGGACTTCAAGGGTCTGCCCAAGGGCGCCGGGTCGGTCAGCCTTGGCGAGACGGTCTGGATGGCCAAGTGCGCGTCGTGCCATGGTGATTTCGGTGAGTCAAACGAGGTGTTCACGCCCATCGTGGGCGGCACCACCAAAAAGGACATCGAAACTGGCCGTGTCGCTGGTCTCGTGGAAGGTGCTCCTTCCGCAGCGCCACAAAAGACCACGATGATGAAGGTGGCCACGCTGTCCACACTGTGGGACTACATCAACCGTGCCATGCCCTGGAACAACCCCAAGACGCTGACGGCGGACGAGGTGTTCGGCGTGACGGCGTACATCCTGAACATGGCCGATGTCGTGCCGGCCAATTTCGTGCTGTCCGATCAGAACATTGCCGAGGTGCAGAAACGCATGCCCAACCGCAATGGCATGGTGTTCTACGAACCGATGTGGAAGACCAACGGCAAGGGCGACGTGAAGAACGTGGCTTGCATGAAAGACTGCGACGTCGACCCGAAGTTGCGCTCTTTCCTGCCCGACTTTGCGCGCGATGCGCACGGCAATATTCAGCAGCAGAACCGGGTGATTGGTCCTGTGCGCGGCGCCGACACCACCCAACCGGCGCCCAAAGGATTGGTCAGCGCCACTGCGGCTTCTTCTGTGGCGCTCGCCGCGCCGGCGGCCACCAAGGGCCCGAATATCAACAACCTGCTGGCCGCCAATGCCTGCACCGCTTGCCACGGCGTGAAGAACAAGATCGTGGGTCCGTCTTTCGTCGAGATTGCTGCCAGATACAAGGGCAGATCCGATGCACAGGCCTACCTGGCCGGCAAGATCAAGGCGGGCAGTGCAGGCGTCTTCGGGGCCGTTCCCATGCCCGCCCAGCCCCAGCTCAGCGATGCCGACGCGCAGGCCATTGCCGGCTGGATTGCGGCTGGACCCAAGTAAGTCACGGCTGGTGGCGGTTGCACGGGAACGACGGACCTGCAAAAAACCTCCAAATATGCGCATTTCATCGTAAACCCTGTTCGTTTTTTCTGGAGGAAACACTAGGCTATGTCAATGACTTTCAAACACGTTTTGCTGGCCGCATGTGCGGCTGCGGCCACGACCGGTGCACAGGCTCTGGATGCCGCAGCAGCCAAGGCCTTGGCGTCCAAGAGCGCCTGCCTGGCTTGCCACGCGGTCGACAAGAAACTGGTCGGGCCTTCGTACAAGGACGTGGCCGCCAAACACAAAGGCCAGGCCGATGCTGTGGCCAAGGTTGCAGCCCGCATCAAGTCGGGTGGTTCAGGCGTGTATGGCGCCGTTCCAATGCCGGCCCAGCCCAACCTGAAAGACGACGAGCTCAAACTGCTGTCCGAATGGGTGCTCGCTGGCGCCCCGGACAAGTAAACTCCCCACTGTATTTGTTTCTTAGGAGATTCTTCATGACCACCACCCGCCGCGACGCCATCAAGACCACCGGCGCCTTCGCCACCCTGGTCTCGTTGGGCATCATCACCCAGTCTCAGGCCCACGCCGCCGTCACCCGCGAGAGTTTTGCAGTGAAGACTGTGGAAGATGCGCTCAAGGCCATTGGCGGCACGCCGGCCTCCAGCGATCAGGTCACAGTGGTGTCGCCCGACATCGCCGAGAACGGTGCCGTGGTGCCTGTGGGTGCCATCAGCAAGCTGCCCAGCACGACCGAGATTTACTTGATCGTGGAAAAAAATCCGAACCCGCTGTCGGCCGCTTTCATGATTCCCGCGGGGACCAGTGCCGATGTCCAGACCCGTTTGAAGATGGGCCAAAGCACCAATGTGATCGCGGTGGTCAAGGCCGACGGCAAGTTGTACTCGGCCACCAAAGAAACCAAAGTGACGCTGGGTGGCTGCGGCGGCTGATCGCCCCTTGTCCGCGTCAACTGTCCTGCCCCCATTCATTGAATTTTTAGGAGTCCATCATGTCTGATCCGATGCGCATCCGCGCCGCCCTGGCGGGCGACGAAACCACCGTTCGTGTGCTCATGGCCCATCCCATGGAAACCGGCACCCGCAAGGACGCCGCTGGCGCCACCATTCCCGCCCACTTCATTCAGGACGTGGTCGCCACCGTCAACGGCAAAACCGTGCTGAATGCCATGTTCACCGGCGCCGTGTCGCAAAACCCTTTCCTGTCGTTCAAGGTCAAAGGCGCAGCCAAGGGCGACAAGGTGGTGGTGAAGTGGACCGACAACAAAGGCGCCTCCCGCACCGACGAAGCCGCCATCGCCTAACCAAGGCCAAGCCAAGGACGGCCAGCCACGCAAGTCGCTGGCCGTTTTTTTCTTCAACAACAACAAGGAGACTTCCCGATGAAAAAGCCAGTGCGCGTGGGTCGCATCGCAGCAGTGACCGCTGCCTTGGTGGCCGTGGGCGCTGCCCATGCACAAGGTTCAACCGCAGAAGGCATCGCCAAGTACCGCGAGATGCTGCAAGACGGCAACCCGGCCGAATTGTTTGAAGCGAAAGGCGAAGACCTCTGGAAGCAAAAGCGAGGTCCCAGCAATGCCTCGCTGGAGAAATGCGACCTGGGCAAAGGGCCTGGCGTGACGGCGGGCGCCTTCACCGAATTGCCGCGCTATTTCGCGGACACCGGCAAAGTGATGGACTTGGAAACACGCCTGATCCACTGCATGGTGACGCTGCAAGGCTTCAGTGAGGCCGAGCTGTACAAGGCGGCGCCCACCAACGGTCGTGGCGAAGGGGCCAATCTGGTGGCGATCACCACCTACGTGGCGACCCAGTCCAAGGGCATGCGCTTCAATCTGCCGCAAACGCATGAAAAAGAAAAGGCCATGTACGAGGTGGGCAAACGCGCCTTCTTCCAGCGCGCCGGTACCCACGACTTTTCTTGCGCCTCCTGCCATGGCATGGAACAGGGACGCATCCGCCTGCAAGACCTGCCCAACCTGACCAAGAACCCGGGCGATGGCGTGGGCTATGCCGCGTGGCCCGCGTACCGTGTGTCGAACTCGCAGATGTGGACCATGCAAAAGCGCCTGAACGACTGCTACCGCCAGCAACGTTTTCCTGAGCCCGGCTTCGGCAGCGATGTCACGATTGCCTTGAGCGTCTACATGGGCGTGAACGCCAAGGGCGCTCAATCAGCCGTACCGACCATCAAGCGCTGATCCAGGAGACACACACATGAAAAAGCCAATGGTTTACGCCTTCGTTTGCGTTGCGGTGTTGGGCCTGAGCGCCTGCTCTTCCGGCATGGGAACTGGCGCTGATCACGACAAGATGTTCAACGATGTCGTGACCGCTTCGTTCAAGCCCAACGGCATCGCAACGCTGGACTACCTCAAACTCGATGAAGCCAACAGGCTTTGTGCCGCCGCCGATGTGGCGGGCAAGCCGCTGGACGAAAAGACGGTCAAGGCCATCGAGGCCGCCGAGATGAAGACCGTCAAGATGCCCGCCAGTGGCAAGTTCCTGGGCGACTGGAAGGAGGGCGAGAAGATCGCCCAGAGCGGCCGTGGCCTGACCTGGACCGACAAGGCCACCGACGTCAATGGCGGCAACTGCTACAACTGCCACCAGATGGACAAGAAGGAAATCTCCTTCGGCAACCTGGGCCCCAGCCTCTACAACTACGGCAAGCTGCGCGGCGTGGCCGACCCTGACGCGGTGGCCTCCAAAGCGATTGTGGAGTACACCTGGGGCAAGCTCTGGAACTCGCGCGCCTACAACGCCTGCTCGCAAATGCCGCGAGCAGGGCACAAGGGCATCCTGACCGAACAGCAACTCCAGCACGTGATGGCTTTGTTGCTCGATCCGAAGTCGCCCGTCAACCAATAAACCCACCCCACCCAACCGCGCACGATGCCCTGCAAGCCAGGGCATCGAGGTACGGGCTTTGCCCGGCCGCAGATGCTGCCCCCAGCAAAGGGGGTCGCGCGAAGCGCGGCAGGGGTGATCCATTCTCTAAGGAACGCTCATGAGCTTCAGTCGCCGTGAATTCATGCAGGTGCTGGCCGTCGCGAGTGCAGGCGGCATGGCCCTGAACCACCAGGAAGTGCTGGCCGGCAAACCCGGCGCGGCCATGAAGATGTACGACCTGCCCAAGTTCGGCAACGCCAGCTTCCTGCACTTCACCGACTGCCACGCGCAGCTGATGCCCATCTACTTCCGTGAGCCCAACGTCAATCTGGGCGTGGCCGAGGCGGTGGGCCGCCCGCCGCACATTGTGGGCGAGGCGCTGCTCAAGCATTTCAACATTCGTCCCGGCAGCCGCGAGGCGCACGCCTTCACCTACCTGAGCTTCGAGAAGGCCGCCAAGACCTACGGCAAAGTCGGCGGTTTTGCGCACCTGGCCACGCTGGTCAAACTGCTCAAGGCCAGCCGCCCGCACGCCATGCTGCTCGACGGTGGCGACACCTGGCAAGGCAGCGCCACCGCGCTCTGGACCAACGGCCAGGACATGGTGGATGCCTGCAAGCTGCTCGGCGTCAACGCCATGAGCCCGCACTGGGAGTTCACCCTGGGCGAAAAGCGTGTGCAAGAGATCATCGAAAAGGATTTCGCCGGCAAGCTCGATTTCCTGGCGCAGAACGTCAAGACCAATGACTTTGGTGACCCGGTGTTCAAGCCCTACGTCATCAAGGAAATGAACGGCGTGCCGGTGGCGGTGATCGGCCAGGCTTTTCCCTACACGCCGATTGCCAACCCGCGCTACATGGTCGCCAACTGGGCCTTCGGCATCCAGGACGAGAACATGCAGAAGATGGTCGACGAGGCTCGCGGCAAAGGCGCCCAGGCCGTCGTCGTGCTCTCGCACAACGGCATGGACGTGGACATCAAGATGGCCTCGCGCGTGACCGGCATCGACGCCATCCTCGGTGGTCATACGCATGACGGCATGCCCGCACCGCTGGTGGTGAAAAACGCCAAGGGCCAGACCCTGGTGACCAACGCGGGTTCCAACAGCAAGTTCCTCGGTGTGCTCGATCTCGATGTGCGCGGCGGCAAGGTGCAGGACTTCCGATACAAGCTGCTGCCGGTGTTTGCCAACCTGCTGCCGGCCGACGCAGAGATGCAGGCCTACATCGACAAGGTGCGCGCCCCCTACAAGGCCAAGCTCGACGAGAAGCTCGCCGTGTCCGAGGGACTGCTGTACCGCCGTGGCAACTTCAACGGTTCTTGGGACCAGTTGATCGTGGACGCGCTGATGGAAGTCAAGGGCGCCGACCTGGCCTTCTCGCCGGGTTTCCGCTGGGGCACCACCATCCTGCCGGGTCAGGCCATCACGCGCGAACTGATGATGGACCAGGTGGCGATCACTTACCCGACCAGCACGCTGACCGAAATGAGCGGCGAGACGATCAAGACCGTGCTGGAAGACGTGTGCGACAACCTGTTCAACCCGGACCCCTATTACCAGCAGGGCGGCGACATGGTGCGCGTGGGTGGCCTGGCCTACACCTGCGACCCGAACGCAGGCCCCGGCAAGCGCATCAGCAACATGATGCTCAAGGGCAAGACCGTCGAAGCCGACAAGACTTACAAGGTGGCGGGCTGGGCGCCGGTGGCCGAAGGCGCCAAGGGCGATCCGATCTGGGACGTCATGGAGGCTTACTTCAAGAACCACAGGACCATCGCGCCGCGCAAGATCAACACGCCCACGTTGGTGGGCATGGCTGGCAACCCTGGGATGAAGGTTTAAAGCTTCCCCCCTGCGCCGGGCCTGACGCTCCCCCTGCGCCGCTGCACGGCTTCTCCCTGGGGGGAAGCACCCTGTGGCCCGGCAAAGCCGGTTCCATGGGTACC
The DNA here is from genome assembly GCA_044342265.1 of Hydrogenophaga sp. Lineage (GTDB taxonomy): Bacteria > Pseudomonadota > Gammaproteobacteria > Burkholderiales > Burkholderiaceae_C > Hydrogenophaga. The sequence goes on from JBIIQD010000024.1 coordinate 7,142, forward strand.
CTGGATCCAAGGCCCTTTGTGCGGGCCTTTCGTTTTTTTGGGCTACCGTTTTTTCTCGGCCAGCTCGCGGATCTCTTCGGGTGTGCCGTTCCAGACTTCAAAGAAGCCCTCGCTCTGTTTGACCTGCATCCAGGTGGACCATTTCGTGCGGGCCAGGGCCGGGTCGGTCACGGCCAGGTCTTTCTGCTCCACGCTCAGCGCCAGCGTGCCGCCGCGCTGGTAGCCCGGTTGCGCCTGGGCCTGCTTCACCATCGCCTGCACCTTCTGCAGTTCGGCCTGCGTCGCTAACGGCAGTGAATACACCAGCCAACGGCGGCCTGCGCCCGGCGCTTTCAGCCCCATCAATGCCTGGCTCGATGTGGTGATTGCCAAAGGCAGTTTGCGATCGACTGGCGCAAACGCTCCCTCCACTTTGGGCTTGAGCTGAATGTGCAGCAGCGGCACGGCACCCGGCGGCGGCACCACCCGCGCATCGACCTGCAGCGCGACCATGAACTGCGCGGGGTCGGCCTCCAGCAACTGTGCCGACAGCTGCATCAGCCGTGGCAATGAGGTCAGTGGGATACCGCCACAGGCGGCAAGCGTTGCAACCGACAGCAGCAGACTGCGGCGCAAAAGAAATAGAGACTGATGGGGTGACACGGGCTTGACTTTCATTGTTGAATGGTAAAAAATTATCATAAAACAATAAATATGTGTCAATACTCTGACTTTTGGTCAATCGCTTTGGAGCCGATTCCATGAACCGTCCAGAACCCACACCGATGCCCATGTCCTTGCAGCGTGTGCGCCGCATCAGCCGCTGGATGGTCGCCGCCTGCTGGACGTTGCTGATCGTCTTGCCCGTGGCGCTGGTGTGGTACTGGGCCATGGCCAGCGAGGCGGAGCTCGCGGGGCATGCGAACCTACCGCCGCAGGCGATCCTGGGAGCTCTCGCTGCGTGGCAGCGGATCGCAGCGGGCGCAGCGATGGGCGTTCCGCTGGCGCTGCTGCTGGCGGGTGTGTGGCAGGCGCGGCGCTGCTTCGAGATGTTTGCGCAGGGGCAGGTGTTCTCGCTGCAGGCCACGGCGCTGCTTGGGCGGTTTGCCGGCTGGGTGGCCTGGGCGGCATTGGCGTCCATGCTCGCCAGCAGCGCCACCTCGGTGTTGTTGACCCTGAACAATCCGCCCGGTCTGCGGCACCTGTCGGTCGGCATTGGCTCTGACAACGTCTTCACGCTGTTTTTCGCCGGGCTGGTCTGGTTGATGGCGGCGGTGATCGCGCAAGGCCAGACGCTGGTCGAAGAGAACGAAGGCTTCGTCTGATGCCCATCGTCGTGCAACTGGATGTGATGCTGGCGCGGCGCAAGGTCAAGTCACGGGACCTGGCCGAGTTCGTCGGCATCACCGAGGCCAACATGTCTCTGCTCAAGCAAGGCAAGGTCAAGGGCGTGCGTTTCGAGACCCTGGAGAAGATCTGTGAATACCTGCAATGTCAGCCGGGTGAATTGCTGGTGTTTGCGCCTGAAGCAGCAGCGCCGGAACAGAACTGACTCAGCCTGGGCGTCCGTCAGAAGCGCAGGCCCAGACTGAGCGAGTAGCCGTTGACGCTGGCGCCGCCGCTGTCCAGGTAGTTCATGTAGTCCACGCTCAGCGAAAGCTTACTGGTCGGCAACAGACGCAGCCCGCCGCCATACGACAGTTTGCGGTCTTCGCCAGACCCCAGGCCGGCAAAGCTGATCTTGGTGCGTGCCATGCCCACTCGGCCGAAGACCTCAACCGGACCGAGGCCTATTTTGGGCGCCACGTAGACGCCGAAAAGCTGGTCGACCTTGCCGCTGTAGCGGATGCCCGAGTTGCTGTTGGTGTAGCCGCTTTCGCCGGCGTTGAAGCCACCAATGGCCTCCAGCGCCAGGCCGTCGGTCACTTGCAGACCCAGCAAGCCGCGCACCATGGCCGGCCGGGCACTGGCCCGCAGACCCACCACTGGCACCGCCAGCTTCAATGACAGGCTGGAGTAGCCCAGTTCGCCGTACACGCTTTGCGCCTGCGCGGCGCCACTGAAGAGGGCAGCCAGCAGTGTCGCCAGGGCAAGATAGGTCCTGATCATGTCCGCTCCGCTGAAGTTGTGGTTCTGGAATTGATTCTAGGAGCGTCCCGGGGTTCCGTGGGTGAACAATCAGCGGTGTCCGATTGACGCCACGACGGTCGTTGGTCGCTTGCTTCGATAGTCGTGACCGTGCATACCTTGGAGCCACTGCGCACCGACGCCCTGGCTGGTGCGACCCGACTGGAACTCACACGGTTATTGCAAGCGCTTGAGGTCCGAGCATTTGGGTGCCTGCTCGAAGAAGTGGTTTCGCAAGCGTGATGTGAAACCCCAGATCCAGGTGGGTGGTCGTTACTGCAGACGCTTGCCAACGACTGCCTGGGTGCCCTAGCGGATCAGCGTCCCAACATGGCCAATGTGCAGCACGGCTTGCCTTCGGTATAGCCCTGCCGCCATGCTTTCCCGGCGATGACGCTTGACGGCCAGGGCCTAAGGCCGTCGCAGGCTTCAGGCTGGCACGTTCACAAAATAATACAAATTATCTGAGTCAGTTTGACTTAACTTCTTGACGTGGGCAAATTTCCCACGTGTAATCAATTTGTGTGTGGGCAAATTTCCCACGCAACCGAACTCACTGAAAGATCGCGCTGAACCCCGGCTTTTGCTCGATCTTCAGGCAGGTGCCTGCAAAAGCGCATGCGCGTGAGTCGGCGAGGTTGTCGATCGTTCTGATCGTCAATTGAGTTCTTAAGTATTTGTTTCCAGAAGAGGTTCCCAGCCCATGGGAGCCAAGCGGAGCTTTGTCCAAAACTGTCCAGAACCCGATTTCGAGGCAAAAGAAATGACCATCCACCCAACGCCCCGCTTGACGAGCGCTCTCTGCGGTGCCTTCATTTTTCTTGGGGTCGCAGCAGCGCAGGCGCAGGCGGTGCCGACTGACCCTCTGTATGAAGCGCACGTCTGGCTAGGACAAACCCGATTGCCCGGCGGTCAGCACGAAACCGGGCTGCGTTCGCTGGAGCTGGCAGTCTGGCCTCGCGAGGGCCTTCGCCTGTTCGTTCGCCACGACGACGGACTGGCCCGGGACAATTCTGCGGTAGCCCTGAGCGACCGAAACTCGGCGCTCAACTCGGTTGGCGCGTACCACCGCTGGAACCCGCAAACCGGCACGGCGCTGGAAGTGGGTTCGCGCAAGCTGATCGAAGGTGGTGACCGTTCCATGGTGCACCTCAAGCAGACGCGCTACCTGCAAGGAGGCACTGAATTCAATCTCGGCGCGAGTCTGGGCCGGCGCACCGACGGCCAGAAAGACTGGCTGACTTATCTGGGCAGCAGCGTCAGGATGTCATCCAGCTGGAAGCTGGAGCAAGTGCTGTTCGTCTCGCGAGATGGTGTCCCCGGCAACAGCGAACTGCGCGTCCACCTGGCGAGCCAGCATGAGCTCGGTGACGGGTGGGAGCTGGGGGGTGGACTGACCCTTGGAGAGAAAAAAGCCACCGGGAGACAGCAGCAGGTCCGCGAGGGCTACTTGCGAGCCTCTTACAGGATTCGACCCATGGTGCGCCTGAACGCCATGGTGCGCCGGGAGTCGGTGGAAAACGAGGGTGGCATAAGCGTGCTGTCGGTCGGATCGACCGTGGAATGGAGATGAGCATGGACACCCGTCTCTCCTCCCATCGCCCATCCTCCTCCTTCTACCTCACGGTCTTTGGCCTGTGGGCACTGTCCCTGTGGTGGTTTCATCCGCGCATGTGGAGCCTGATGACGCTGGCGACCGATGCCACGTCAACGGCTGCCCTGTTGCTGTTCATCAGCTTCACCTATGTGGCCTGGCTCTATGCGTTCTACAACGTGGCCGTGGTGATCTTTGCGCCGATCTATGGACGGTTCTTCCGGCAACACGACCAGCGGGATGCTCCTTTGCCCCGCGTCCGGCCTTCGGTCGCACTGCTCTATACGACCTGCAACGACTTCGATGAAAAGAGCGTGCAGTCCTGCCTGGCGCAGGACTATGGAGACTTCACGGTTTACATCCTGGACGACAGCAGCGACGAACACCTCAAGCGCGAGATCGATCGCTTTGCCCAGGGGCATCCCCAGCGCATCAAGGTGGTCCGTCGCCCCGATCGTTCAGGCTTCAAGGCTGGCAACATCAACCATGGCCTGGCACACGCAGCCACTGCGGAGCCGCTCTTTGCTCTGGTCGATGCAGACGAGATCCTGCCAACCGACTTCCTGAGTCGCCTCGTCCCGCGCTTGCTAGCTCACGACGATGTGGGGTTCGTTCAGGCCAACCATGTTGGAAATCCCCAGGACAGCAGTCCTTTGGCTCGCTCGCTCGGGGTGGGTATCGACATCCACTGGCGCTGGTACCACCCGCTTCGCAACCGATTCGGCTTTGTCATGTTGCTGGGCCATGGGGCGCTGTTGCGCCGCGAGGCATGGGCGAAGGTGGGTGGATTTCCGCACCTCGTGAGCGAGGACCTGGCCTTTGCGTTGCGCATCCGCGCTCATGGGTGGCGAGGTCTGTTTGCAGAGGATGTCGTTTGCCTTGAGAACTTCCCACCCGACATGCGGGCATTCCGGGTTCGTCACATGAAATGGACGCGGGGCACCTGCGAGTTCCTGTTTCGGATGGCGGGCGAGCTGATGAGATCACCACGCATTCCGCTGGTTGAAAAGATCGACGTGCTGTTTCCCACCTTGGCGTTGCCGCTGTCCATGTGCTTCTTCGCCTTCGTGATCGACGTCAACGTGATCCTGCCCATGCTGTTCGGTCGCGCCATACCGCTGACTTTCGAACTGGGTGGTACCAGCCACGTGGTGTCGGTCATGGCGCTGGGGGAGAGTTTCGGCGCCGTGGGAGGGTACGATTTTTTTGCCATCACCCTTCTGGCGCTGCTCGCACCGATTTTGTGTTTCCTCATCTCCATGGCCCACATGCCTCTGAGGCTGGCAGCCTTCATCAGCCGAAGCATGGTGGTGTACGGGGCACTGGGACCGCTGTCGTGCGTGGGCGTGGTTTGCTTTGCCATCACCCGCCAGGCCGTGTTCCATGTGACGGCTGATCGCGGCACCCCCCGAA
>JBIIQD010000453.1:0-3217 GCA_044342265.1 Hydrogenophaga sp.
TTGATCAGTTCGATCGGTGTGAGCATGTTGGCGTCCACCGCCTGGATCCAGGCGTCCCGGTCCCAGTTGCGGAAGTCGCCAGTGGGCGGCCCTCCCGCATTGGTGATCACAATGTCGAAGTCGGTGCCTGGGCCGCCAGGTACCGCGAACAGGGCCGCCCGACCGTCAGGGGTGGTCACGTCCGCAGCGACCGCCAACACGGTCACCCCTGGCGAGGCCGCGCGCAATGCAGCCGCTGACGCTTCCAGAAGCTGCTGCCCTCGCGCGGCCATCACCACGTTCACGCCCTCGGCCGCAAGCGCCTGCGCGCAGCCCAGCCCTAGGCCCTTGCTCGCGCCGCACACCAACGCCCATTTGCCTGCGATCCCCAGATCCATGGTGCTTTCTCCTATTCCTGCTTGGGTGGCAAGGCCTGGCTGCCAAAGCGCGTCACGAGAAACACGCCCGAGACCACCAGCGCCGTGCCGGCCACGATCCATCCATTGAAGGGCTCATCCAGAATCATTACGCCCATGGCAATGGTGGACATGGGACCGATCATGCCCGTCTGAGCCGCCAGGCCAGCGCCAATGCGCTCGATCGCCATCATCACCATGACCACCGGTGCAAAGGTGCAGGCGGTGGCATTGAGCACCGACAACCAGATCACCTCCGGGGCCACGTTGGCAGCGCTCAACGGCCTGAGCAGGACAAATTGCAGCAGACACAAGCCGCAGGCCACGCTGGTCGCCAGCCCGACCAGCCGCATGGCGCCCAGACGCTTGACCATCTCGCCGCTGTAGACCAGGTAGATCGCGTAGCTGATCGCGCTGAGAAACACCAGCAGGGCGCCCAGCGCCGCGTCTGGCCCCGCGAAGTCGGCCTCGTGACCGAACACCAGCAGCACGCCAGCGTAGCTGACCGCCATCGCCACAGCCTGCATCGCGCCAATGCGCCGCCCAAACAACAACCAGCCCAGCAGCAGCACCAGCGTGGGGTTGAGATAGAGGATCAGCCGCTCCAGGCTGGCGCTGATGTAACTCAGGCCCCAAAAGTCCAGAAAGCTGGCGAGGTAATACCCCGTCACGCCCAGGCCCACGATACCCAGCCAGTCCTTGCGCGAGAGCGGCGCTTTTTGCGCGCCACCCTGCCGATACGTGGCCCACCAGGCCAGCGCCAGGAACATCGGTAGCGCGAACAGCATGCGGTACATGATCAGCGTCACGGCATCGACGCCGTGGCGGTAGGCCAGCTTGACAATGATCGCTTTGCCGCTGAAAGCGATCGAGCCCGCAATGGCCAGCAACAGCCCTGAGATGAGGTGGGGTGATCGGAGAGGCGCAACCGTCATGCCCGGATTATCGGCAGCCCCGGGGCCTGCCGCCGTCTCGTTCGGCGATGCGAGCTATCGCGGCATGCACTCCGCAGGAAACGCAACCGGTCGGTGACCGTCAATTGACAGGCGGCGTGCAGGACAGCACCTCGTCCATGGTCGTCAGCCCTTCGGCCACCCGCGCCGCGCCCGCCAGCCGCAGTGGACGCATGCCGTCGGTCACGCCCTGACGACGCAGGCCTTCCATCTTGGGTTCGTGGTTGACCTTGTCCTTGAACGCCTCGCTGATGGACAGCAATTCGTACAGGCCGGTGCGACCACGGTAACCGGTCATGCGACAGTCGACACAGCCCACCGGCTGGTAAGGGCGGTAGGACCCGCTGACTTGCCAGGGCTTGACCAGATCGGCCAGTGCGACGCGCGAACTTGTCGTGGTCGCGTCGTCTTCGCGCACCTTGCACGATGGACAAAGCGTGCGCACCAGCCGCTGTGCCAGCACCCCCAGCACCGTGGCATTGATCAAATACGGCGGGATACCAAGCTCCATCAACCGCATGATCGCGCTGGGCGCGTCGTTGGTGTGCAGGGTCGAGAACACCAGATGCCCGGTCAGCGCCGCCTGCACCGCCATCTCGGCGGTCGCCAGGTCTCGGATTTCGCCGACCATGATGATGTCCGGATCCTGACGCATCAAAGAGCGAAGACCTTGCGCAAAATCCAGATCGAGGTGAGGTTGAACCTGGGTCTGGTTGAAGGCCGGTTCGATCATTTCGATCGGATCTTCCACCGTGCTGACGTTGACCTCCTCGGTCGCCAGCCGCTTGAGCGTGGCGTACAGCGTGGTGGTCTTGCCAGAACCCGTGGGGCCTGTGACGAGGATGATGCCGTGGGGCCGCTTGGTCAGCGCTTCCCAGCGCGGCGCGTCACCGGCCGAAAAGCCCAGCGCGGCAAGGTCCTTCACGGTCGCATCCGGGTCGAAAATGCGCATCACCAGCTTCTCGCCAAAAGCCGTTGGCAACGTCGACAGCCGCATCTCGACCTCTTCGCCTTTTCCCTGGCCCGGACGGATGGTTTTGATGCGCCCGTCTTGAGGGCGCCGCCGCTCGACCACGTCCATGCGACCCAGCAGCTTGATGCGGGCCGTCATGGCGTTCATCACCGACATGGGCATCTGGTACACCGGGTGCAACACGCCGTCGATGCGAAAGCGGATCACGCCCTGGTCGCGGCGCGGCTCCAGGTGGATGTCGCTGGCGCGCTGATCAAACGCGTACTGCCAAAGCCAGTCGACCACCTGCACCACATGCTGGTCGTTGGCATCCACCTGTTTGTTGGCCTTGCCCAGTTCCACCAACTGCTCGAAGCTGCCAAACGCATTGGTCTGGTTACCCATCTTGCTGGCGGCGCGCACCGAACGCGCCAGCGCGAAGAACTCGGCGATGTAGCGCGTCACATCCTGCGGCGTCGCCACCACCAGCCGCACGCTTTTGCGGGTCTGACGCTCCACCTCTGGGATCCAGTCGCGCACGAAGGGCTCGGGCGTGGCCACCACCACCTCTGCCACACCCACCTGCACCGGCAGCACCTTGTGGCGCTCAGCGTAGGCGGCGCTCATCACATCGCCGACCTTGCCCACGTCGACCTTGAGCGGATCGATCCGGTAGTACTCCAGACCGCTGCGCTGGGCCAACCATTGCGTGAGCATCTCGACATCCAGCACCTGTCCATCGGACTGCCGCACCATGCCGACCACTGCAAGACGAACCAGGGGATGTTGCGAGCTGTGGGCCGACGCGCAGCGGGCGACCGTGCGGGCGGCCTCGTCGGCCGAGATCACGCTGTCCTCGCGCAACCAGCCCACCAGCACACGCCAGTCCAGCGGACCCATCTCGGAAACTTTCGGAA
>JBIIQD010000454.1:0-3197 GCA_044342265.1 Hydrogenophaga sp.
CGACCTGGCGCTGGCCCAGGCCCAGCGGGCCGAAGCCGAGGTGATGGCGGGCCTGTCGCGCGGGCCGCTGCATGGTGTGCCGGTCGGCCTGAAGGACATCATCGACCTCAAGGGCGTGCGCACCACCGCCCATTCGCACCAGCTGGTGGACAACTTTGCCCGCTCAGATGCGTTCGTCACGCAGCGGCTGAAGGCGGCTGGCGCGGTGATCTTGGGCAAGCTCGCCACACACGAATTTGCCATGGGTGGGCCATCGTTCGACCTGCCGTTCCCCCCCGCGCGCAACCCCTGGAACCTGGACCATTTCACGGGGGGTTCGTCATCGGGCTCGGGCGCGGCGGTGGCCGCCGGTTTTGTGCCCGCAGCCTTGGGCACGGACACCGGCGGCTCGATCCGCCTACCCGCCGCGTTCTGCGGCATTGTGGGCCTGAAGCCCACTTATGGTCTGATCAGTCGCCGCGGGGTGTTGCCGCTGTCGCAGAGCCTGGACCACATCGGCCCGATGACCTGGAACGTGGCCGACAACGCCCTGCTGCTGCAGGTGTTGGCCGGCCACGACCCGCACGACCCGGCCAGCGCCAACCGGCCTGTGACCGTTGCCGCAGCGGCGCAGAACGGCGATTTGCGCGGTCTGCGCGTGGGCTACCTGCCCTCGCTGGGCAGTCAAGCCGGTGCCACCGCCGAAGTGACCGATGCGGTGGCTGCGGTCGCCCGGCAACTCGCGGCACTGGGCGCCACGGTTGAAGAAGTCACCCTGCCGCCACTGGCCGACTTTGCTGCCTGCGGCCTGCTGATCCTGCTGAGCGAGGCTTTTGCTATCCACGAGCCGCTGATTCAGAAGCACCCCGAGCGTTACGGCGAGATCCTGCGCGACCGGCTGCTCGCCGCCGGGCTGGTGGACGCCAGTGACTACATGCAGGCGCTGCGCATGCGCACCGAACTGGTGGCAGCGGTGGCGCGGGTGATGGCGGGTGTCGACATCATCGTCAGCGCGGCCACCGCCACGCCGGCACCGCTGATCACCGCCGTGCCCAAGTGGGGCCTGTTTGACAAACCACCGCTGACCTTTCCTTTCAACGTCACCGGCATGCCGGCGCTCACGCTGTGCTGCGGCTTCTCGGCCAGCGGCCTGCCCCTGTCGGTGCAGATCGCCGCCTCGGCTTTTGGCGAAGACCTCATCTACCGCGCTGCCGCAGCCTACGAAGCGGCCACTGGCTGGCGCACGCACCGGCCGGAACTGAGCCCCACACCCTGAAAACCTGGCCAAGCGCCCCACCGCCAAACCCCCTGCATTGCTGCTTTCGCATCCCCTTCGTCCACCCCCACCCAAGGAACGCCATGACCGACGCATTGCCCCCCAACGACACCGTCGAGGCCCGGTTGGCCGCCTACGGACTCAAGGCAGGCCCCGAAACCCTGGCCGCGCTGAAAACGGCGGTGGCCGATCTGGATGCCGCAGCAGTGGCGGTGCGTGTGCCGCGCAGCTACCTGCAAGAGCCGGTGCATGCCCTGCGCCTGTGGACCTCCGGGAGCGCCGCATGACCGCCCTGCACGACCTGACCATTGCCGAAGCGGCACCGCTGCTGAAGTCCCGCAAGCTCTCGCCGGTGGAGCTGACGGCCGCTTACCTCGCGCGCATCGACCGCTTTGACGCCGATCTCCATGCGTACATCCTGGTGTTGCATGAGCAGGCCATGCTGGCCGCCCGCAAGGCCGAAGCCGAGATCATGCGCGGCGGCTACAAAGGCCCGCTGCATGGGGTGCCCATCGGGCTCAAGGACATCTACAACACACGGGGCATCGCCACCACCGGGCATTCGGCGCTGTACAAAGACCATGTCCCGGCCGAAGACGCCACCACCACCCGGCTGCTGGCCGAGGCCGGCAGCATCTTGCTGGGCAAGCTGTCCACCTGGGAGTTCGCCATCGGTGGCACCTCGTTTGATCTGCCCTGGCCCCCTGCCCGCAACCCCTGGAACACCGCGCACGATCCGGCCGGTTCATCGTCCGGGTCGGGCGCGGCCATCGCCGCCGGTCTGGCCATGGGCTCGATGGGCACCGACACCGGTGGCTCCATTCGCGGCCCGGCCGCCTGGTGCGGCATCGCGGGCATCAAACCCACCTATGGCCTGGTCAGCCGCCGTGGCATCTTGCCGCTGTCCTTCAGCCTGGACCATGGCGGCCCGATGTGCTGGACCAGTGAAGACTGCGCGCTGATGATGGACGCGCTGGCGCGGCACGACCCGCTGGACCCCGGCAGCGCCAACGTGGGCCCCATCGACTTTGCCGGTTCGGTGAACAAGAGCGTGAAAGGCCTGCGCATCGGCGTGGTGCGGCACTTCTTCGAGCAAGACGCCGAAATCGAACCCGAGCTCAAGGCCGGCATCGAGGCCGCGCTGGGCACCTTCCGCGATCTCGGCTGCAGCGTGGTGGACGTGAAGCTGGCGCCGCTGCAGGCCTATGCCGACCCGGCCGCCTTGATCTCGCGCTCTGAGGCCTTTGCCATCCACGAACAGTCGTTGGTGACCTCGCCCGAGCTGTACGGCGAGCTGGCCCGCCAGCGCATCATGATGGGCGCCTTTGTGCGCGCCAGCGACTATTTGAACGCGGTGCGCGAGCGCGGTGAACTGATCCGGGGCATGGCCCAGGTGTTTGAAACCGTGGATGTGCTGGTCACGCCCACCATGCCGACCGTGGCCCCCAAGCTGGGCGAGCTGGGCAACATGATGGCGCGCGGCCGTCCGTCGTTCACCCGGGTGTTCAACCTCACGGGCAACCCGGCGCTGTCGGTGTGCCCCGGCTTCTCCAAGGCGGGTCTGCCGCTGAACCTGCAACTGATCGGCCGACCGTTCCAGGACGACCTGGTGCTTCGCCTGGGCAGTGCCTTTGAAAAGGCCACGCCCTACCGCGAGGCCCGACCCAAGCAGTGGGTGGAGCAAGCCCTGGCCGCCGCCTGAACACCCGCAACAGACCCAAGCAACACAACCCAACGCTGCCTGAGTCGCCCCAGCACCCGCTGCCCGCCTCCCAGTGGCCAGCAAGGTGCAGTCCTTGTTTCTTTCAACCCCACTGGAGCCCCAGCCATGCCCGAACACACCCCCAGTATGGAAGCCGTGAAGCTGCTGTTTGATCGCGCTGGCCTCACCGTGGCGCCCGACCACCTGCCCGAAATGCACGAGGCCTACCTGCTGCTGCAG
>JBIIQD010000455.1:0-3192 GCA_044342265.1 Hydrogenophaga sp.
AAGCCCTCAGGGGTGTGCGCATCATGCTGTCACGCCGGGCTTTTCCTGTGGCAGGGGACGGTGAGTATTACTGGGTCGATTTGATCGGTCTGGATGTGGTGAACCGTGAGGGTGTGCACCTGGGTGTTGTTCGAGACCTGATGCCCACCGGGCCGAATTCGGTACTCGTCATGGAGTACACCGACACCCTGGACGGCATCGAAACAACGGCCGAACGCATGGTGCCCTTTGTCGCCGCCTACATCGACGATGTGGACCTCAAGGGGCGCCGCATCACCGCCGACTGGCAGACCGATTATTGACGGGGCGCGCCTTGCGCTTTGACGTCATCACCCTGTTTCCCGAGCTGTTTGGGCCGTTTTTCACGACCGGTATCAACCGACGTGCGTTCGAAACTCAACTGGTGGATGTGCGCTTGTGGAATCCCCGCGACTTCGCCGACGGCAATTACCGACGCGTCGACGACCGACCGTTCGGCGGTGGTCCGGGCATGGTGATGATGGCGGAACCGCTGTGGCGCTGCCTTCAAGCGATCCGGACCGACAGGAGGGAGCCCGAAGAAATGCCTGCTCCCGTGGTGCTGTTTTCTCCCGTCGGACAGAGGCTGGACCACGCGATGGCGACCGAATGGTCCTGCAGCCAGGGCGCTGTTCTGATTTGCGGCCGTTACGAAGGCATCGATCAGCGCTTTGTCGATGCCTGTGTGGACCGACAAGTCAGCTTAGGCGATGTGGTGTTGTCCGGTGGCGAAATCCCGGCCATGGCGCTGCTGGACTCAGTGGCACGCCTGATGCCGGGTGTGCTGGGCGACGAGGGCAGCCACCAGCAGGACAGCTTCAACCCTGCGCTGGATGGCCTGCTGGACAGCCCGCACCACACCCGGCCAGAAATTTGGCTAGGCCCGATGGGACCGATGCCGGTGCCGGAGGTCCTGCTGGGCGGGCACCACGAACGCATCTCTCGCTATCGGCGGGAACAGTCTCTGGCAATCACTGCGCGCAGCCGCCCGGAACTGCTGGACCACGCTCGGGCTGCTGGCGTGTTGACGCCGGCCGACGAGGCTTTTCTGGGTTCTGCAAAAAAGCTATAATTCAAGGCTTTTCGATCCTCTGACCGGCCGCCGCGACCGGGCCAGCCTGGGTTGGGCGCCGCAAACGGTGTCGAACTGGACAGGTTTTTGCCGGATTCGTGGCCTTTAGTGCAGCGCGGACATGATCGTGAAATCAGGAAACCATGAACCTCATCCAGACCCTTGAGCAAGAAGAGATTGCTCGCCTAGGCAAGACCATCCCCGCGTTCGCTCCTGGCGACACTGTGATTGTCAGCGTGAATGTGATCGAAGGCACCCGCAAGCGTGTGCAGGCCTACGAAGGCGTGGTGGTGGCCCGTCGCAACCGTGGCCTGAACTCCAGCTTCATCGTGCGCAAAATCTCCAACGGTGAGGGCGTTGAGCGCACCTTCCCGCTGTACAGCCCGCTGATCGCGACCATCGAAGTCAAGCGCCGCGGTGATGTGCGCCGTGCCAAGCTGTACTACCTGCGCGAGCGCAGCGGCAAATCGGCACGCATCAAGGAAAAGCTGGGCGCCAAGGCGTGAAGGCTATTTTGACCAAGCGTGGGGCGTGATTGCCCGAAACAAAGAGCCGCTCACCCGAGCGGCTTTTTTTCGCCTGTTCCATACTTCATGACCATGTCCTCCCGCTTTCCGCCCGCGTTTGACCCGCGCAAGATCCCTGTTTTGCTGACGGGCGACGACGTGGAGATGCAAGTTGCGGCACCAGAGCGGTTGACGCCCGCGGGCCTTCGCAGACATTTCGCCAGCCCACCGGTATGGACCCCAGAGTTGGTCAAGGAGAGGCGGTTCGCTGACCGTGCGCCAGCGCCGGCCGCCGTGCTGCTGCCCTTGGTGATGCGTGACTGCCTGTCACTGCTGCTGACCACCCGCACCGCGCACTTGTCCACACACTCGGGTCAGATTGCATTTCCGGGCGGCAAGATCGACGCCGACGATGCGGATCCGACCGCCGCTGCCCTGCGCGAGGCTCAGGAAGAAATCGGACTGCCGCCAGATCACGTCGAGGTGTTGGGCCAATTGCCCCAATACGTGACCGGCACCCAGTTCTTCATCACGCCGGTGGTGGCCCTGGTGCGTCCCGGGTTTGTGCTGCAGCCCAACCCGCATGAGGTGGACGACGTGTTCGAAGTGCCACTGGCCTTTCTGATGAACCCGCTCAATCATCAGCGCCACGGCTTTGAATGGGAGGGCGTGATGCGCGAGTGGTACGCCATCCCTTATCAAGATGGCCATCAAGAGCGCTTCATCTGGGGTGCCACCGCCGGGATGCTGCGCAACTTGTATCGATTTCTGGTCGCTTGAAGGTTCAGCTTGCGAGGCGCGTCGCTATGATCACTGCATGATTTTTTTCGCCATCCTGCTGGCTTTGTTGATTGAACAGGCGTATCCGCTGTCAGTGGACAACCCGGTCTTTGGGGGCCTTCGTCAGTGGGCCCGGCTGGTTCGGCGCAACTTGGACACAGGCCAAGTCGCACACGGCTGGCTGGCCTGGATGTTGTCGGCGGTCGCACCCGCGCTGCTGGCGGCTGCGGTCTATGGGGCGCTGTGGCAATTCAGCACGATTTTGTCGTTCCTCTGGCTGGTGGCGGTGTTGTATGTGACCCTCGGGTTTCGCCAGTTCAGCCACCATTTCACCGACATTCGCCAGGCGCTGGAGGAAGGCAACGACGCGCTGGCGCGAGAAAAGTTGGCCCAGTGGTTGCACGTCGAGACCGCGAGCCTTCCTCGCTCGGAGCTGTTGCGTCAGGTGATCGAGCAATCGGTGCTGGCGGCGCACCGCCATGTGTTTGGCGTACTGGCCTGTTGTGTGGTGTTCTGGCTCCTGGGTCTGGGCCCGGCCGGTGCGGTGTTTTATCGCCTGACCGAATACTTATCGCGCAACTGGCGAGCGGCGTCTGACGGAAGCCGCAGCCTGGCCGTGCAGCGCGCCAGTTCGCAGGGGTGGAACTGGGTCGATTTTTTGCCCGCTCGCGCCACGGCTTTGGGCTTTGCCGTGGTCGGGAACTTCGAAGAAGCAGTGGCCAGCTGGCGCACGGAGCCAGAGCGTTTTGCACAGGGCAGCGACGGTGTGGTGCTGGCGGCGACGTCGGGCGCGATCAATGTCCGCCTGTATGCAAA
>JBIIQD010000456.1:0-3177 GCA_044342265.1 Hydrogenophaga sp.
CTGCGCATCTCGGCGCCAGTGGGCTTCGCCAGACACTTGCATCTGGCGTTGCGCGACCTGCTGCGCGCGCATCCGTCTCTCAAGCTCAGTCAGCTGTTGAGCGATGAACGGGAAGACCTGATCGCAATGCGCGTCGATCTGGGTATCGCGTTCGGCAACCTTCCCGACTCCGGCTGGTCGGCGCAGAAGCTTGGAAGCTTTCAGTTTTGGCTTTTCGCTTCACCCGACTACCTGCAACACCGCGCGATTCCGACATTGCCAGAGGAGCTGGCCGCGCACGACTGGATTCGCCTGGGCAAAGACAAAGCACCGACGGAGATCACGCTGGTCGGTCCCGGGGGGCGAACCATCACCGTTCCCATGCGACCGCGCGTGGTGTCCAACGAACAACAGGCAAACGAGTCGGCTTGCCTGGCTGGACTGGGCATTGGTCTGCTCTCCAGCCTGGACGTGGCGTCACTGGTGCCACGCGGTCAGCTGGTCAGGCTCTTGCCAGACTGGTCGGTGCGTGCGCTCGATATCTGGGCACTCACGCCGCAGCGACAGGCCCAGCCAGCCAAGGTGCGCCTTGCGATCGAAGCCATCAAGACCTATTTGGACGAGACAACAAGCGCCAACAGCGCAACGGTGCGAACCGCATGAGCCTCATGTTCCATCGGTGCCGCCCGGGCATGACGCCATCGTTGACGCGTCCAACGTATTCGAGCCAAGGCGCAACGAGGGGCGATCTGCCGCGTGTTGTCGGCAGACGATGCTTTGCGGCTAGGACACCTCAACCAGCGACTGCGAACGGAGGATCGCCTCGACGTTTTGCAGCGTGCTCTGGATGTGCTCCTTCAGAAGCAGGCAGGCGGTGGGCGTGTCGCGCTGGAGGGCGGCTTCCATGATCCGCCGGTGTTCGGTCGACTTTCGCTTGAGTGTTTTGCGGTAGCGGGCTGAAAACCGACGGTAGCGTTCGGCCTGGTCGAACAGGCTCGCGCTCCAGGCCAGCTGCCGCTCGGAAGGGCAGGCGGCGATCAGGGACATGTGAAAACCCCGGTGCAGTGCACTCCATTCTTCGTCCAGCACCACCGGTCCATCGCTGAGTCGCGACTCGATCTTCTCCAGCCGGTGGAAGGCTGCCACGATGTTCGCTTCCCAGTCGTCCTTGCCCTCCCGCATGGAGTCCTTGAGCGCCGGCACGTCGAGCAGGATCCGCATGCGGGTGATGTCTGCGAGGTCCGTGACCGACAGCGGCGCCACGCGGAACCCGCGCCGCTCGTCCGCACGCACCAGCCCTTCCTGGGCGAGGCGGCTCAGGGCTTCACGAAGCGGGCTGCTGGAGACGCCATAGGCTTTCTGCAACTCGTCCACCTTCAACTTGGCACCGGCTGCAAAGTTGCCGATCAGGACGTCCTTGCGCATGCGCGCGAAGGCCTGTTCCACCAAAGGGGTTTCAGCCATGAGAGTGCTTCGAGGGGTGCGGCATGGAGTTGCTGGCTGCTTTAGCCGGGGACTGCTTCAGAACGCCGGGTCTGAAGAATCTGCGTATGGAACGCCGCCATCTGCTGCTTCAGAAGCAACCGTGTGGGTTCATCGGTCAGCACGCCGTTCGAGTCGAATTTGCCCGCTGCCTGTCCGATGAAGATCTCTGGCTTCAGCAGCACCTGGGCTTCCAGGCAATGCAGCACACGCCGCAGGTCGTACTGCATGCGCGCGGTACCCAGAGGGCCTGCGCCCGCGCCCATGATGGCCACCGGTTTGTGCTTGAACGGTTGGTCGGGCAGGCGTGACAGCCAGTCGATCAGGTTCTTCAGTCCCCCGGGGATGCTGAAGTTGTATTCGGGGCTGGCAATCACCACGCCCTCGGCCGCACGAATGGCGTCGCCAATGGCCAGTACACAGGCCGGGATGGCGCGCGCCTGCTCATCGGCGTCGAAGACCGGAATGTCCCGAAAGTCGTGCACCTTCAGAGCAACCTCGGGTGGCAAGACCGCGGCGGCTGCGCTCAGGGCTGCCCGGTTGAGTGAGCCACTGCGCAAACTGCCGCACAGGCCGACCAGGGTGACAGGGCGCTCGGCGCTTGCAATGATTCGGGGTTTTTCCATTGCGCGATTTTATGCACAAAATGGATTTCGTGCCGCGGAATCGCTTCAGCCGATGACCGCTTTTGCTTCAGAACGCGCTGTGCCGATCCGCACCTTGTCAGGGCAACCGTCTACATCGGCCAGCCGATGAGTGCTGGTGCCCTGAAGGCTTGAAGGCAACCGGGCGTTCTGACCTGGAGCGGCGAGAGCCGCGCTGTGTTCCCCACCGTACAGACGACGCGAACGCAGAGGCCTACCGTGAGCCTGTCTCACACCACCAGCAGGCCCAGACCATGCCCACCGTCGCCGTCCAATCCATGCCTGTCAGCGGTACAGCCGAGACACCTCAGACAAAGGCGGTTACTGCAGAAAAAGGCAAGCTGGGCCTGGGCCTGTTGATTGCGCTGGTGGTCGGCTCGATCATCGGCAGCGGCATCTTCGGGCTGCCACAAAACATGGCGGTGGGCGCGGGCGCGGGTGCGATCGTGGTGGGCTGGGCCATCACCGGCATCGGCATGCTCATGCTGGCCCTGACCTACCAGATGTTGGCTGTGCGCAGGCCCGGCCTCGACAATGGTGTGTACGCCTACGCGCGCGCTCTGTCGGGGGAATACGTCGGCTTCAACGCTGCCTGGGGCTACTGGGTCAGCGCCTGGGTCGGCAACGTCGGCTACCTGGTCGCCGCCTTCGGCGCGCTGGGCTACTTCTACCCTGCCTTCGGCGAGGGCAATACGCTGTCGGCCGTGATCGGCGCCTCGTTGGTGGTGTGGGTGGTGCACTTCCTGGTGTTGCGCGGCATTCAGGGCGCCGCGGTGCTGAACGCGGTGGTCACGGCGGCCAAGTTGATCCCCTTGCTGCTGTTCATCGTGCTGGTGGCCATGGCTTTCCAGGTCAGCACCTTCCAGCTGAACTTCTGGGGAGATGCAAAACTGGGTTCGGTGCTGGACCAGGTGCGCAGCACCATGCTGGTCACGGTGTGGGTTTTCATCGGCATCGAGGGTGCCAGTGTCTATTCGGGGCGCGCCGCTCGGCGGGCCGACGTGGGCCGTGCCACAGTGGTCGGCTTTCTGGTTTGCCTGGCGCTGCTGATGGGGGTCTCGCTGCTGTCGCT
>JBIIQD010000457.1:0-3176 GCA_044342265.1 Hydrogenophaga sp.
AAGAAGCGGTCAAAACCAATAAGGCCAAAGCCGGTAGCGTGGTGGTGCTCGATGCGCAAAGCGGTGAAGTGCTCGCGCTGGCCAACTACCCCAGCTACAACCCCAACAAGCGTGTCAACCTCAGTGGTGAGCAGTTGCGCAACCGCGTTCTGACGGACAGCTTCGAGCCCGGTTCGACGATGAAGCCTTTTATCGCCGCCCTGGCTTTGGACAAAGGGCTGGTGACACCGACCACGCAGATTCAGACCGCTCCCGGGCGCATGTCCATCGGCGGATCGACCATCAGCGACGCCCATCCCCACGGTGTTCTGACGGTGAACGAGATCATCCAGAAGTCGAGCAACGTCGGTACCGTCAAGATGGCGATGCAGACGAGTCCCCGGGAAATGTGGGAAACCTATGCCCAGGCAGGGTTCGGTCAAAAGCCTCAGGTACCGTTCCCAGGGGCGGTGTCCGGGCGCTTGCGTCCGTACAAGTCCTGGCGACCCATCGAGCAGGCCACCATGAGCTATGGCTACGGCCTGTCGGTCTCTTTGTTCCAGCTGGCGCAGGCCTACACCATCTTCGCCCGCGACGGTGAACTGATCCCGGTCAGCATGCTCAAGTCGGAGGTCCCGGCCACAGGCGTGCGCGTGTTCAACGAGATGAATGCGAACGCCGTGCGCAAGATGCTGGAGCTGGCCACCGATGCTGGCGGAACGGCACCCCAGGCGCAGACGATGGGCTATTCGGTGGGCGGCAAGACTGGCACGGCGCGCAAGCAGGAAGGCAAGGGATACGCCGACAAGAAATACCGAAGCTTCTTTGTTGGGCTGGCGCCGGTGGAATCGCCCCGGGTGATCGTGGCCGTGATGATCGATGAGCCCACCAATGGCGTGTACTACGGCGGTCTGGTCGCTGCACCCGTGTTCAGCCAGACCGTGCAGCAAACCTTGCGCATCCTGGGTGTGCAGCCGGACATGAACGTCAAGCCACAAATCGTGACCGAAGCGGTGGAGGAATCGTTCTGATGGGCACGGCTGTCGACCCGCGCCACATCGCTGTCTGGTTGCGCGAGCGCGTGACGGGCGAGCTGCAGTGCGACAGCCGCCGAGTTCGACCGGGCGACGCTTTCGTGGCCTGGCCAGGGGCAGCCGCCGACGGTCGGCACTTTGTCCGGGCTGCGTTGCAGGCCGGGGCCGTGGCGGCGCTGGTCGAGGCCGATGGTGCACAAGCGTTTGGTTTTGACGATCCGAGCGTGCGGGAAGTGCTAGGGCTCAAAGCCATGGCTGGCGCGATTGCTGCGGCCTACCAAGGTGACCCCAGCGCTGTACTGGACGTGGTGGCCATCACCGGCACCAACGGAAAGACTTCCTCGGCCTGGTGGATGGCTCAATTGCTTGGCGCGGCGGGGCGGCCTTGTTCAGTGGTCGGCACGCTGGGTATCGGCGAGCCACCGCGCAGCGGTGCATCCGGTCATTCGCTCGTTCCCACGGGATTGACCACGCCTGATCCGGTCCTGCTGCAGTCCCGCTTGCGCGCCATGGTCGACGCCGGCCAGAAGGCCTGTGCCGTCGAAGCCTCTTCGATCGGGCTGGTCGAAGGACGGCTCAATGCCTGTCACATTCGCGTGGCGGTGTTCACCAATTTCACGCAGGACCACCTGGACTTCCATGGCAGCATGGCCGAGTACTGGGCCGCCAAGGCGTCCCTTTTTCACTGGCCGGGCTTGCAGGCTGCTGTGGTCAATGTGGACGACCCGCAGGGGGCCGAACTGCATCAGGCCTTGAAGGGTCGGCCCGAACTTGACTGTTGGAGCGTTGGTATCGAGCGTCAGGCGAGGTTGATGGCGCGTGGCATTGCGTTCACCGACCACGGTATGAGATTCGAGGTGCTGGAGCACGATGTCGACGGCCATCCGTTGGCCCACGGCAGCCTGGCGCTGGACCTGATCGGGCGCTACAACGTCTCCAATCTCCTGGGCGTGATCGGAGCGGCTCGCGCGCTGGGAGTGTCCCTGGACGATGCCTTGTCAGCCTGCTCCGCGCTCAGTCCGGTACCAGGCCGCATGGAGCAAGTCGCGCTGTTGCCAGGGCAGCCGCTGGTGCTGGTGGACTATGCCCATACGCCCGACGCATTGGAACAAGCTCTCAAGGCATTGCAGCCACTGGCCCAGCAAAGAGGTGGGTCTCTGTGGGCGTTGGCGGGCTGCGGCGGAGACCGTGATCCGGGCAAGCGCCCTCTCATGGCGTCGGTGGCGGAGCGTGAGGCACAGCACGTGGTGCTCACCAGTGACAACCCGCGCACGGAAGATCCACGTGACATCCTGAATCAGATGCACGCCGGGTTGCGGCGGCCTGGGGAGATCATGATCGAAGTGGACCGGGCCACGGCCATCTCCCATGCCGTGGCCCAGGCGGGTGCGGCTGATGTGGTGCTGATCGCGGGCAAGGGTCACGAGGATTACCAGGACGTGATGGGCGTGAAAACGCCGTTCTCCGATCTGGTCCACGCCCGCGCTGCTTTGTTCCGGCGCCAGCAAGGAGGGTGCGCATGAATGGCTTGCACCAGCTGATGTCTCGACTGCCTGGCGCGCGCCTGGTTGGCCGTGTGGACGTGCCGGTGACCCGGGTGCACACCGACACACGCAGCTTGCAGCCCGGTGATCTGTTTGTGGCGCTTCGGGGCGAGAAGTTCGACGCACACGACTTTCTGCCGCAGGCCCGCGCGGCTGGCGCGGTGGCTGCGTTGGCCCACGAGGGACTTAAAGCGGCGGGTCTGAGCGGGGCCGAGGTGCCCGACACCCGCATAGCCCTGGGCGAGCTGGCCCGCTTGTGGCGCGAGCAGTTTCAATTGCCATTGATTGCCGTCACCGGTAGCAACGGCAAAACCACCGTGACGCAAATGATTGCCTCCATCCTGCGCGCGGCCTCTGGTGAGGCAGCCCACGCCACGCAAGGCAACCTGAACAACGACATCGGTGTGCCGCTGACGCTGCTGAAGCTTCGGCCAGAGCACCGGCTGGCGGTGATTGAGCTGGGCATGAACCACCCCGGTGAAATCGCCTACCTGGCCGCACTGGCCCAGCCGACGGTGGCCCTGGTCAACAACGCGCAACGGGAGCACCAGGAATTCATGGGGACCGTGGAGGCCGTGGCGCTTGAGAACGGTTCGGTGATCGCTGCTCTGAGCGACGC
>JBIIQD010000458.1:0-3165 GCA_044342265.1 Hydrogenophaga sp.
GGGCTGGCCGCGGTGGAGCATTTCGAGACGGCCGATGCAGCGGTGGCCGAACTGATCTTCGGCGAACTGAGCACCGCTGAACTGGGCACCCTGACCGAGCAGCTCACTCGCCTGAAGAACCGGCTGGACAAACGCCTGGCAAGCACTGACTGAGAATCCAGCGCGCGGCTTGGTGCGCGCCCAAGCTGTCAGCGACCGATGATCCATGGCGTTCGCCCGCGCCAGATCGGTTCTCGGCGACGTTGGTCTTGGCCAGCGTGCCCGTCAACGGCTTGGCCAGTTTGCGGGCCATGGTGCCGGGTCGTCCGGTCAGCGGAAAGCGGAAAGCCCAACAGGATGCGTGCGGTGCCGTGCAGGTGCTGCGCTTGGACCATCGGCACTGACAGCCTGGCAGCGGCTGGCAAGCCGAACGCCAAGACTCTGCCGCGTGTCGTGCTGAGCGTTGTGTGTCTCAATGTGCGTTGGCTTGCGGTGGGTTGGGTTTCATCCGCAGCCTTGGTCTCAGAACATGGTGTCTTTGGTCTTGGCAGACTCCGGCACGACTTGCGTCACATCCCAGTGCTGAATGTGCTGACCACGTCCAGAAGAAGGCCAATTCAGCCCAGCGCGTCAGGAGCCAGCGCCCGGGCGGCCACCTCGCAGAACCATTGCATCCCCAGCGGCAAGGCGGCGTCGTTGAAGTCGTAGCAGGGATGGTGCAACGCGAACGACTCCTCGGCTGACGCGCTTTCTCTGCCCTGCCCCAGCCAGAGATAGGCTCCGGGCCGACGCTGCAGCATGAACGCGAAGTCTTCAGAAGTGAACGCCGCGCACGGCGCCACCCCGGCCTGCAGGCCGACAGCCCGCGCCGCCTCTAGAGCCACAGCAGCTTCGGCCGTGGTGTTGACGGTGGCCGGGTAGTAGCGCCGGTACTCCACATCCACCACCGTGCCGGTCGCCAGCGCGATGCCTTGGGCCGTATCGCGCAATGCGGACTCGATGCGGTCTTGCGTGTCTGGGTCGAAGCTGCGCACCGTGCCGGTGATCTTCACCTCGGCGGGCAGCACGTTGTGGCTGTGCCCACCTTCCATGCGGGTGACCGAGAGCACGGCCGACTCGTTCGGATCGATCCGTCTGGAGACAATGGTGTTGAGCTGCACCACCAATTGACTCGCCGCCAGCAGTGCATCGGGGGTGTGATGGGGCTGCGCGGCGTGGCCGCCCTTGCCACGCACCGTCAAATCGAACCGGTCGGCCGCCGCCATGATGGGGCCAGCCCGGGTTTGGGCATGCCCCAATGGCAGGTCGGGCCAGTTGTGAAGGGCATAGACGCTGTCGCAGGGAAAGCGCTCAAACAGCCCCTCCTCGATCATGCGGGCAGCGCCGGCCTGTCCTTCTTCTGCGGGCTGGAAGATGAAGTGCACGGTGCCGTTCAGCCCCAGGCCCTGGTGCGTTCGAACCAGTTGCTGCGCCGCGCCGATGAGCATGGCGGTGTGGCCGTCGTGGCCACAGCCATGGTGTTTGCCGACATGTCGGCTGGCGTGGGGCCGCTTCCCGAGCTCCACCAGCGGCAGGGCATCCATGTCGGCTCGCAGACCAACGCTGCGCAATCGCGGGCTGTCGCCACGGTCACCACAGCGCAGGGTCCCAACGACCCCGGTACCCCCCACGCCCTCGCACACGTCCAGGCCCAGCATGCGCAGGGCCTGTGCCACGACACCGGCGGTGCGGCGCTCTTCGTATGCCAGCTCGGGGTGGGCGTGCAGATCGCGCCGCAGCGCGACCAGCTCCGGCAGCAGGTCCCCGACCGGGGATGCATGGGTCGTCGACAAGAGGGACATGCTGCTACCCGTTTGTTGTGGAGAACCTGCTGCGGGCCGATACGGGCTCAGAAGGAGTGGGTCAGCCCCACACCGTACACCTGCTTGGTGCCGTCGGCGATGTAGCGCTTGGACGACAGGTCGGCGTACACACCGGTTCGTTTGGACAACGCGTAGTTGACTCCGACAGATACCATGCGCTGTCTCTTCACACTGTCCACATCGGCAGTGCCCCAACCGGCCTTCAAGGTGGTAGCCCCCAGCGCATAGGTCGCACCCAGCGTCGTCACCTTGGCTTCGGAACCCGCAGCGGATTTGCTGACGTTGTACATGCCCATCAGCGTCACGTCGGCAAAACGGCTGCGCAGACCGATGGACGTCTCTTTGGCTCCAGCGCTGTTCTTGCCGGCGCCCAGCATCGCACGCGTGGTGCCATCGTTGTAGACCAGCGAACCTGCACGGGTGGCGCCCACTGCGTTGGCAGGCTTCTCTGGCGAGTAACTCAGGTGCGCGGAAACGTTGGAGAACTTGGCCGAGTCAAATAACACCGCATTGGCGACGCGGCCAGAACCCCCGCCCACGGGGTCAGCCGAATAGTTCCAGTGCCACAGGTCCCAGGCTGGCGAAGCCACGCGACTGAAGTTGTCCCACGCGTCAAACGCCCAATCCTGACTCTGGATCGCATCCACCGCGCGCCCCAGCCGAACAAAGCCGAACCCACCCCTGAGGCCAACAGTTGTTTCACCGTGCCACGCGGGTTTGGTGGCTGGGCCCTCCAGCGCTCCGGTGTCCACATCCAGACGCTGACGCAACCTGAAAGTGGCCGCCAGACCACTGCCGAGGTCCTCCGCGCCATCAAACTGGATGTGACTGCGCTTGATGGTGCCAAGGTTGGTCAGCGCGGCCTTGTCCCGGAACACGCCGACATCCAGGCTGCCGCTGATGGTGACGCTCGACTGGGCCATGGCCGCGCCGCTGGCCAGCACGAGCCCGGTCGAGAGAAGGTGGTGAAGGGGTGTGGGGAAATTCATTTGTTCCTCAGATAGTTGCTTTGATGACCCCTGGGGAACATCCCTCAGGGCCAGGTCATTGAAGCATCGTTGACCAGATTTCCCGTCTCAAACTGGGGGCCTGCAACAGCACAGCCGGTGTTTCTGAGGCCTGCAAAAAAACATTCTTCGGCAGAAAAAGCCGAGGGCCTTTCGGCCCCCGGGATATTCAGTCCAGCTGCCCCTGGCTCAGGTACTTGATGTGCGTGTAATCGTCCAGTCCATGCGTGGAGCCCTCGCGGCCGTAGCCCGATTCCTTCACGCCCCCGAAGGGTGCGGCCTCCGAGGCGAGCGCGCCTTCGTTGATGCCAACGATG
>JBIIQD010000025.1:0-12062 GCA_044342265.1 Hydrogenophaga sp.
CCCCTCACAACGCCAGTGGGGGGAGGCATTCGTTCGCTCAACGTGGCGCTGCGCCAGGAGCTGGATCTGTATGTCTGCCTGCGTCCTGTCCAGTACTTCAAGGGGGTTCCTTCACCACTGAAAGAACCGGAAAAAACCAACATGGTCATCTTCCGCGAGAACTCGGAAGATATCTACGCCGGTATCGAATACCCCGCCCAGAGCGACAAAGCGAAGAAGCTGATCAAGTTCCTGCAGGAAGACATGGGGGTGACCAAGATCCGTTTCCCTGAGTCTTCTGGCATTGGCATCAAGCCCGTCTCAATCGAGGGCACTGAGCGCCTGGTGCGCAAAGCCATTCAGTACGCCATTGACAACGACAAGCCCAGTGTGACCTTGGTGCACAAGGGCAACATCATGAAGTACACAGAAGGCGGCTTCCGGGACTGGGGTTACGCCCTGGCACAGAAGGAGTTCGGCGCGCAACCGATCGACGGAGGACCCTGGTGTCAGTTCAAAAATCCCAAAACGGCTCGGAACATCATCATCAAAGACGCCATCGCCGATGCGTTCCTGCAACAGATCCTGCTGCGCCCCGCCGAGTACTCGGTGATCGCCACACTCAATCTCAACGGTGACTACATCTCTGACGCCTTGGCAGCGCAGGTAGGGGGTATCGGCATTGCGCCTGGTGCCAACCTGTCCGATTCCGTCGCCTGCTTTGAGGCCACCCATGGCACGGCCCCGAAGTACGCCGGCAAGGACTATGTGAATCCCGGCTCGGAGATTCTCTCGGCAGAGATGATGCTGCGCCACATGGGCTGGACAGAGGCCGCAGACCTGATCATTTCGTCAATGGAAGCCTCGATCCTGTCCAAGAAAGTGACCTACGACTTTGCACGTCTGATGGACGGCGCGACACAGGTGTCCTGTTCGAGATTCGGGCAGGTGATGATCGACAACATGTGACGCCGCCTTGTCACTTCTGAGGGCCGCCCCGACTTGGTGCGAGCAAGATGCCACGTCGAAAGTGACGCGGTTGTCCGATGCGGTGCAGAACTTTCCGCTAGAGGAGGTCTTCATCGAATGATTGCATCGCAGTACGGCCGCGACTGCGATGTGCACGATTTGGATTCGAACCAGGGATCTGCGAATTGCCTCGCGGCGGCAGCTGCGATGGGTCAAGTGGTTTGGGTGGAGCGCGTTGGGTGGGTCAGGCTCAAGGTCAGTGCAGAGGCGCCCAGCAAAAAAAGGCAGGATGCCGCTCCAATGGGGCCGAGGCCCCAGGCCTTGTCCAGGCCCAGGCCCATCAGCCCGGGGGTGATGGCCGACGACACAATCATCACCGTCGCAGCTTGCGCTCTCACCAGGCCGAGCTGGCTCGTGCCATACATTTCTGCCAGTGCTGCGGTCACGATCGCGTTCGACGATCCTGAAGTCACGCCCATCAGAAGGAAAAAGCCGACCGCGCCAAACGAACCGGCGGCGGAGGGCAGCCATGCGCTGGCGCAGGCCAGAGGGAGCAGGTACAGGCGGGTCAGTGGCACGGCACCAAAGCGGTCGATCAGGCTCCCGGCCAAAACCGAGCTGACCATCGACATCAGTGCCGTGGCAGCAACGGCGATTGCCAGGTGTTCGAGGGACCAGTCCAGCAGGTCCCCGAGGGCGCGCTGGTGGAAGAAATAGCCGGTGATGATAGCGGGCGGCCCCATGATGGCCGGGAGCAGCGCGAGAAAACGCGGATCCTTGAAGAGAGCCAGGCGCGTGATCGGGGCCCCGGCTGCGCCCGTTGACACCGGCGTGGGTGCGGCTGTGCTGGGGCCGCAAAGAAAGATCAGAACGGCGCACCCCACCGAGGCGGCCGCGCTGGTATGCCAGAGGCTGACCCAGCCCGCGGACCCGATGAGCCAACCTGCCAGGGCTGGGAGCACGGCGGTTCCAACCTGGAACCCCACCGTGGTAATGCCCAGGGCCCGGCCGCGGGTGCCTTGCGGCAAACGCGCTGCCGAGGTCACAGCGGCCTGGCTGAGCAAACCCTGGCCGCACAGGCGCAAGCCGAAGAAGCCGATAGCGAGAGAAACCAGGCCCGGCGCGTTGGCCAGGGTGATCGCGGCCAGGCCCAGCCCCATCAGTGCGGCGGCCGCGACGTGGCGCAGCGCCCGGTGGTCAAGCGTCGCGCCCACCCAGCTCATGAGCAAGCCCGACGTCAGCGTGGCGCCCGCGAAAATCAAGCCCACATCCGCATGCGACAGTCCGTGCGCCTGACGGATGTCGGGAATCGACAGCGCGATGAAATAGGTCTGCCCAAACGAGGACAGAAAGGCCAGCATGAAGGCGAAGGCCACCACCTTCACATGGTCCCGAAAGGGGTCTGGTCCCATCACGGCAGCGTCATTCGGGCGGGCTGACGAGGCGGCTGTTGGCTGAGTCGGGCGCGGTTTCAAGCCACGTTGGGCGGTAGGCGGCGGTGCCAGTCCGTGTCGCGCTGGTAGGCGTCAGCGATCTTGAGCACGCGGGCTTCGGCAAATGGGCGGCCCTGGATTTGAAAGCCGATGGGCATGCCATGGGAGTCCAGTCCGCAGGGCACGCTGACCGAGGGCAACCCCAGGTAGTTGATGGGTCGGGTGTTGATCGAGATATCTTGAAAGGTCTCGATGGCGCCGGGTGTGCCGGCGTCGATG
This sequence comes from Hydrogenophaga sp., assembly GCA_044342265.1. Taxonomy (GTDB): domain Bacteria; phylum Pseudomonadota; class Gammaproteobacteria; order Burkholderiales; family Burkholderiaceae_C; genus Hydrogenophaga. The sequence goes on from JBIIQD010000025.1 coordinate 2,661, forward strand.
TCGGTCGCCAGAAGCGTGGGCGTCTTCATGCGCAAGGTGGGCGTGATGAAGGCGTCGCATGCGCTGAAGACCTCGGCCGCCACCGCCTTCAGGATCGCGCCGCGCCGCGCCAGCGCTTCCAGGTAATAGGTGCCTGGGATGCTTTGCGACGGATAGAGTCGGCCGCTCAGGTGAACGGCGTAGTCTTGCGGGCGCTCGCGCATCCACTGGGCGTGGATGGTGGCGCCTTCAACCCGGGAAACGATGCCACCGTAGGTGGACACCGCATCCATGTGGGGCATGGTGACTGAGACGATCACCGCGCCCCGCGCCTTCAGCACCGCGACCACCGCGTCAAACGCGGTCTGGACTTCTGGGTCGATCCCGTCGAAGAAGTAGTTGGTCGGGACGCCAATGCGCATGCCACGGATGTCACCGGTCAGCGCGGCCTCGTAGTCGGGAACCGGCTCGCTGGCTGAGGTGGGGTCTTTGGGGTCGTGACCCGCGATCACACCCAGGAATCGGGCTGCGTCCCGGGCGGTCTGGGTCAGTGGCCCGACGTTGTCGGCTGAGAAGGACAGCGGCATCACGCCGTGGCGCGAAACGCGGGTCTGGGTGGCTTTGATGCCAGTGACGCCACAGATCGCGGCGGGCAGACGGATCGAGCCGCCCGTGTCGGAGCCCAGAGCGCCATACACCAGCCGCGCCGCCACCGCAGCGCCCGAGCCGGAAGACGAACCGCCGGTGCAAAAGTCGGGGTTCCAGGGGTTGCGGCAGTGGCCGAAATGCTGGTTGTGGCCGGTCGGGTTCTGCGCGAACTCGGCCATGTTCAACCCGCCCAGCGTGACAGAGCCAGCGTCTTCCAGACGTTCGATCACGGTCGCTGTGTAGTGGGGGCGGAAGTCTTTGCGGATCGTCGAACCGCAGGTGGAGAGTTTGCCCGCCTTGTAGTACATGTCCTTGTGCGCCAGCGGCAGGCCATGCAGCGGGCCCAGCGGGGCGCCCGACTGGCGCTTTTTGTCCAGCGCCTCGGCGGCTTCGAGCGCGGCCTCGCCTTCCAGCCAGATGGCCGAGTTGATGGACTTGTCCATGCGAGCAAACGCTTCAAGTGCGGCGGTGGTGAGCTCCACGGAAGTGACCGCGCCGCTCTTGAGCGCGTCGGCCGCTTCGGTGAGCGACAGATGAAGCCACGAGACTTTCTCTCTGGTGTTCATGCGGTGGTCTCCTTGGTCGCTTGCAGCGCGGCTTCAAAGCTGGAAGGTTCGTCTTCAAAGGCGAGCTGCCCCCGCAGCGCCGTGAACCCGGTGATGGTGGCGGACAGCGCATCGGCCATGGTGCCAGCGGCTGCGTTGGGCTGGTCGATGCCTGACCAGGTCTTGACCTGGAGGGCCACGGTTTCTTTGAGCGGGGCTTGCATGCAACTCTCCTGTGGATGGGGTGAGCGTTTGTATGCAATATGCGAGCCAAGTTTTCATGGAATCAAGAAAAGTGGATTATTTGTATACAAAATCGATCCATGGGGTCAGCAAGCTGAGCCCGATGCCTTCCACTGCATCCACCGAAAGCCCCGAGGCGCACCCCGCTGTTGGCACAGATCGCGCACGGGAAATCAAAAGGATGGAAGAGTCAAATCGCCGCTTGCAAAGAGCGAACCCCGAGCGAATCTGGCAAGGTTTCATCGCTCGGTCCGCACCACAGAGCCGCACACCAGGGCCCATGGCACCAGGATCGAACAGCCCATGCTGGTGCGTTGGGGGCAGGCTGGATGTTTCAGGCTCTGGTCCATCACCACGCAAGCGTGCTTTGGGACTCCGCGCGGACTGCAGCCAATCGTCCACAACCGGCGATTGACTGCGCCCATGGGTTGGTTCAAGCCGGATCGCTGCTGGCAGCCGCCGCCGCCTCTTTGCGGCTGGATCGATAGGCCACGGCGGTGGACGCCATGATGACGACCGTGCCGATGACCACCATCAAGGTCGGCAGGTCGCCAAACACCACGAATCCGATCAGGATGGCCCAGAACATCTTGGTGTAGCTGACGGCCGCAATGGTCGAGACACTCGTGTGGTACAGCGCGCGGACCGTGAGGTACTGGAACGCGCCCGAGGCCAGCCCCATGGCGATCAGGCCAAGCAACTGGGGCCCGGTGGGCCAGACCCATGAAAACGCCAGCGTGGGCGCCATCAGCAAGGCCGAGAAACCGAGCGTGTAAAACACGATGGCAATGGACGGATCGGTCTTGGACAGGCGCCGCTGCATGATCATGGAAAACGAGCTCAGGATCATTCCACCGAAGGCCAGGACGGCACCCACCATCGAACCGCCGCCGGAGGGGTTGACCATCAGCAACACGCCACCAATGCCGACCAGAACGGCGATCCACTCACGGCGAGACACCTTGTCGCCCGCCAGCGGGGCAGACAAGAGCGTCACCATGATCGGCTGCATGAACATGATGGCGGTGGCGTCGGCCAGCGGCATGATTTGGTACGCCGCAAAAATGGCAAACAGCACGACGGTGAAGGTGGCGGACAGCAAGATCTGCTCGCCGGGCCGCTGGGTGGCGAGGGCACCGAACCCGCCCATGGCGCGCAGCATGAAGAAGATGGGGATCAGCGCGAAGGCGTTGCGAAAGAAGATGATTTGATTGAGCGGGAAGATTTGCGACTGCCACTTCACGGTACCGTTCAACATGGAGAACAGGGCCACGCCAATGAGCATCAGGATCACGCCTTTGCGGGGGTCGCGCCGTTCGGTCTCGCGAGCATGGTCGGTGTGGCTGGCGACGGTCACGAGGCTCTCACTTCAAGTGGGCGCTGGCACCCGCCCGTTTACTGCCACCTGCCACCGGCCTGGGTGGTGGACGCAGAACGGGCTGCCGGGTCGGTGATCATTCGAACACCGGGACGGTGTCGGGCACATGGGTTTCGCGCTCGAAAGCTTCGGCAACCCGGAACAGCATCTTTTCCTGAAAGGGGCGGCCGACCAGCTGAAACGCCACCGGCAGCCCGTTCCTGGAAAAACCAGCCGGAACGGTGAGGCCGGGCAAGCCCAGGTAGTTGAGCGGCCGGGTGCAATGGTTGATGCGTCCCAGCACGGTGTGGATGTTCGGACCGTCCTTCACGTCGGTCTCGTCCAGCGTGGGCACGGGAAAGCGCAGCAACGGCATGAACAACACATCGGCCGCCGCGAAGCCGGCCTGGACCACGTCCTGTGCAATGCCAGCGCGCATTTGCAAGGCCTTCAAATACTCAACGGCCGTGAAGCCGAATCCGGCCTGCATGCGGGCGCGCACCAGCGGGGCATAGCGTTCCGGGCAGGTCTTCACCCAGTGCTCGTGCAGCGTGCACTGCTCCGAGGCCGAGACCGCACCGGCCAGGCCCCCAATCACGTCGTGGTGCGGCAGCGTGACGCGCGAGACAAGTGCGCCGGCCTTTTCATAAACCGCCAGAACGTTCTCCAGCGCAGCGCCGATTTCAGGGTCCATGTCGTCCCAGTAGTAGTTGGTCGGGACGGCAATTCGAAGGCCTTTCACGCCGAGGTGGAGGTCGGCTTCGTAGTCGGCCACTGGCACGTTCAATGCGGTGGTGTCCATGGGGTCGGCGCCGGCAATGGCCTTGAGCATGCGGGCGCAATCGCGCGCGGTGCGCGCCAGCGGGCCGACGTTGTCCAGCGAGAAAGAAAGCCCCATCACGCCGTGGCGTGACACGCGGCCTTGCGTTGCCTTGATGCCGTAGACGCCACAGATGCCCGCGGGCAGCCGGATCGAGCCGCCGGTGTCCGAGCCCAGAGAAGCATGAACCACCCGGCCACCGACCGCCGACCCGGAGCCGGTGGACGAGCCGCCGGTGATGTGGGCGGGGTTCCAGGGGTTGCGGCAGTGGCCCCAATGTTCGTTGTGACCGGTCGGACCGGATGCGAACTCGGACATGTTGAGCGCGCCGACATCCACACCGCCTGCGTTGTCCAGCTTGTCGAGCACGGTCGCTGTGATGTCTGGCACGAAGGCGCGCCGGATGGCGGAACCGCAGGTCACGGGAAACCCGGCGCGGTAGTACATGTCTTTGTGGCCCAGGATGGCGCCGTGCAGCGGTCCGGTCTCCCGCTTGGCTGCAATGGCCGCATCGGCCAGCCTGGCCTGCGCAATCGTGCGCTCTTCGTCCACGCGGATGAAGCAATTGATGACCGGTCGGCGCTCGGTGATGCGCTGCAAGCTCGCCTCTGCCACTTCGAGTGCCGAGATTCTTTTCTGCTTGATCGCATCGACCGTTTCAACGAGCGACCAGTCGGCGGGATGGTGGGAGGCGGTCGTCATGGCTGCCCCCGAAAGGCTTCGGATATCAGGAAGCGGTCGAAGTGACCGGGCTCGGTGTCAAACATGCTCCCTGGAATGGCGGCAATCAGGGCGGCTTTTGCACTGGCCACCGAAGTCTCGATGCGGACTGCATCGGCCTCAGACACCGCAACGCCTTCTGCCGCCACCAGCGCTGCGCGGGTGGATCCTGTTCCTGTGGCTTCAGCCATGGCGGACTCCCATGCTCACAGCCGGGCGCTTGCGTTCACCAGACCGGACCGGCGGCCACATGAAGGCTGCTGGAAGGCCGCGGGGCGGACAGGGCCTCTTGAAGCAAGATTGCATACATGTCACCTTCTTAGGATTTGGTCGTTCGGATTGGTTGGTCGGTCAAGGTGAGCCGGGCGCCGGCAAGGCCGCCTTCATGTCCCAGGCCATGCGAGAACCCGCGCCCACCACCGCACCCACGATCCAGAACACGCCGCCCACACCGAGCACCACACCGGCCGAGCCAAAAAGCAAAGGCATCACCACGCTGGACCCGTTGATGCTCATGGAGCGCAGGCCCAGCGCCTCACCGTGCCGGTGCTTGGGCGTGATCTGGTGCAGCGTGCTCATCACCATGGGCTGGACCGAACCCAGGGCCACGCCCAGCAACAGCGACAGGAGCCCCATCAGCCAGGCCGTGTGCACCAGCGGATACAGCGCAAACAGCAGCGCGGTGCTGACCATCGCGCTGCCGATCACCGTGCCCTCGCGCAATCGCGCAGCGAACATCGGCATGAGCACACGCACAGCCGTGGCCGAGAGCGCGAAGGCGCCGAGGATGGTGCCGATCACCGTGGCCGACAGCCCGCGTTCGTGCCCCAGCACCGGGACCAGGAAGGTGTGCACATCCCAGCAGGACGCGAGCATCACGTTCACCACCATCAGGCGCCGAAACGGTTGGTCGCGCAGCAGGTTCCAGGATGAACCGCTGTGTTTCGGTGCGCTGGCTTCCGGGGCTGGATGTTCGGGCACCCCGCGCACCCACCACCAGGCCAGCGAAGGCAACAGCCCCAGCAGCAGGTAGGCGGCCGGAAAGCCGCTGGCGTCGATCAGCAGTCCCGCCAAAAGGGGACCGATGAAGTTGGAGATGGACGGCCCGATGGCCACCCAGCTGAACACCTGGCGCAGTTCGGTCGCATCGGCCGCCAGGTGACCGGCGTGGCGCTGCACCGCGATCATGGCCAGGCAAACGGCGGAGCCGCAGCACAGCGCGGTGATGCACAGCACCCAAAAGGTCGGCCACATGGCGGCCAGCAAACCACCCGTGGTGCCCAGCATGCTGGCCCAGACAAAGGGTTTGAAGAGGCCGTGGCGTTCGGTGTAGCGACCGATCGGCAACGCCAGAAAAACCTGGGCCAGAGCAAACAGGGCCAGCAGCGCGCCGACCGCCACTGCGCTGTGGCCTTCTCGCAGTGCCATCAGTGGCGCTGCCATTCGAAAACCGCCCATGCCTGCCTGTACACACATCTGGGCGGCAATCATTCGGGTCAGCGCGGAGCGGGTGGCTGGATTCAATTGAGATGACCTCAGGTGGATTTTTTCTGCCGCAACAAGACGCGCTTGACCGGCTGCCAGGGCGAAGCACAGCGCCCTTGGCGTGCACGTTCAACGGGCGCTTTTCGGTCAATCGGCCGGGTTGGAAGCGGTTTCATGGATGGCCCCACGCCTGACCCGTGCGCCCGCAAACAGCCCTGACCCCTTCGTCAGTTTTTGTATGCATCATTGACTCGACCCACAGATCAAGCGTCTGAACGATTGTATGCAATACAGGGGTGAAAAGGAAAATAATGGTTGATAAAAGGTTTAGTTGTATTCAAAAAGTGAGTTGGTTCAGCAAGCAATCAGGATCGACCCACCCAGTAGGATTTTTTGCGTCCAGTGCCGAAAGACCGCTTCCCATGAGATGGACTGGCAGGGGTGGATCCTTCAAACCTCTGCGTGTGGATCGATCACCGGGGCCAAGGCTTTGGAGATGGCCAACAACCGGGCGTCGCCCAGGCGCGGCCCGGCCAGGGTCACGCCCACCGGCAGGCCGTAGGTGCCGACATGCCCAGGGATGTTGACGGTCGGCACGTGCAGCAGGGTCCACATGGAATTGAAGACCGCGTCGCCGGTGGTTTCCCATGGATTCAATGGCGCCTCGCCGCAAGAAGAGGGCGTGAGGATCACATCCAGCGTGGGGCCAAAAAGCGCGTCATAGACCGGTCTGCAACGGGCCGCCAAGTCTTGCGCCCAGAGCAGCTTCTCGGGTGTGATGCCGTCGAAGTTTTCAACCTTCTTGCGGAAGTCGTCGTGGAACAGGTCGTGGTGCTGCAGATAGTCGGCCAGAAACTGCACGCCACCTTCCGCGTTCATGACGATTTTTTGCGCGGCGTTGAGTTCGTCAAACGGCGCTGGCAATTCGAGTTCCGTGACCACGGCACCGGCAAGGCTCAGCAGCTTGGCCGCGCGCTCCATGGCGTCGATGGTGCCCTGCTCGGCCTTGGGCCAGTTGGCGGTTTTGGCCAGGCCAACTTTGAGACCCTTCACCGAGAGGGTTGGCAGTGTCTTGATGCCCGTCACCCGCACCGCTTCGGCCACCATGACCAGGTCCTCGACCGAGCGACCGTACCAGCCCAGCGTGTCCAGAGTGGGCGACAGCTGGCGCGCGCCCGGCCAGGCGATGGTGTTGTGGGTCGGCTTGATGCCGTAGATGCCATTGAAGCTCGCCGGGCGGATGTGCGAGCCGCCGGTCTGGGTGCCGAACGCGATGGGCACCTGGTAGTCGCCCACCGCCGCGCCAGAGCCTGAGGACGAACCGCCCGGTGTGCGCGCGACGTCGTGCGGGTTGCGGGTCAGTGCCTTGCGGCCCCCGGCGGCAAATTCCACGGTGTCGGTCTTGCCGATCACGAAAGCACCTTCGGCTTTCATGATGCGGACCACCTGCGCGTCCATTGACGGTTGATTGTTGGCGTAGATCGGCGAATTGTTCGTCGTCGGCATGTCGGCGGTGTCGATCATGTCTTTGACGCCGAACGGAATGCCGTGGAGTCGGCTCTTGGGCCCTGCGTGGATCAAGACCTTGTCGAGCTCTTTGGCCTTGCGGATCGCGAGATCCGGATCGACGAAATTCCAGGCCTTGACGGTGGCATCTCGCTCGGCGATGCGAGCCAGGCAGGAGCGGGTCAGTTCCTCGACGCTCATCTTGCGCGCGAGGATCAACGGAGACGCCACCGAGGCTGACATCTGCCAGGGCTGGGTGGCTGTTTTCGCGGGTGCGTTCATCAAGCAGTTCCTTTTGGCGAGATCAGGTTTTGCAATGCCAAGCAACGGCGCCATGGAGAACTTCTCCTCGCCTCAGATCCAAGCCGGTTGAGCTTGAAAACCCTTTGAGGTGGCAGGCAGCACGTCGTGCGGCCACGACGTGCTGGCTTTGTGCCGGGAAGCAAGGTTCTGGCCGCTGCCAGTGAGATGCCCGATTTAGAAGCGGTGGCGCACGCCGACCGCAAACAGGTTGCCTTTGAGGGTGGTCACGTCGGCGACCTTGGTCTTGTTCGCGCGCAGACCGGTGTACAGGGTGGTGCGTTTGGAGAGGTCGTACGTGGCTGCTGCACCGAAGCCAGCGCGCTTGGCATTGCCGGCCGCCGCGTTGTCCTTGGACTGGGCGAAGCCAAAGGAGACCGTCGTAGCACCGAATGGTACGTTGACACCGAACTGCGTATCGGACGACTTGCCAGCGGAGAGCTTGGACTGACCGATGCTGCCCATCAACTTGACCACACCCAGGTCATAGGAGCCGTTCACGATGGCCATCTTCAGATCTTCTTCACCCACTTTGTCGCCTTGCACCTGATAGCCAAAGTGAATGCTTGTCGGGCCTGATACAAAGGACGCCGCAAGATCAAGCTGGTCTTTCTTGACGGCGCTGTCTTCATCCAGGGCGTAGCTTGCGCGACCCACGAAGCCTCCCACATTGGACGATATGTACTTGATGGCGTTTGTGGGCCGAAGTCTGTCACCGCCAACACCGTTGCCGTGTTCGACGGCAAGCACCCTTTGGCTGGCAGAGAAGGAGGAATCGAAACCGCTGTTGTTTAGACCAACGATATCGTTCAAGGCCGAGTAGGTATGGCCCAATTGCAACGTGCCCAGTCCACCTTCCATGCCAACGTAAGCCTGGCGACCAAAACTTTGATTGGTGGTGGAGCTGGATACGCCGGTGTCGAGATTGAAACCACTTTCCAAGACGAAAAGGGCTTTCAGGCCACCGCCCAAGTCTTCCGTGCCGCGCACGCCCCAACGGTTTCCGTTGAGTCCGGCGGAGGTCAGTTGCGCCGTATCGCCAGAGGTCACGAATTTGCCGTTGGTCAGGGTCTCAGTTTTGCCCTTGCCCAGCCACACATCGACCAAACCAAATAGCGTGACGTTGGACTGCGCTTGGGCCAAGCCGGCCGTGGAACCAAGAATGGACAGTAGGAGGAGCGATTTCTTCATGGAATTTCCTTTTGATCGTGGTGGTCCAGCAAGAAGACTGAGGACTCGGTTGGAAGACGTGGCCCACAACATCAGCCGAAAGCTGCTTCAACCAGAAGTCAATGGGTCTTCGGTTTATGCAATATCCAGGCCAGAATGTGCACAATATTAAATAAACATAAGTTTTGGATTCAATACGGCGATTGAGGCTCTGAATGAGGTCGCGCGGACCTGTGGCTCTAGCGGCTGCGCACGCGGTGACTGGCAGTGGTTCGCTGCAAAGCCTTTTTGCTTGGGCGCGCAGCGTTGAGTCTTGAGTCTTTGCCCTCGACCCAGTCACGTTGAGACCCAGGCTGGTGCACGGGGCGGTGCATGGGTCGCGTGGGCGCCCTGAGACTGGGCTGGTGGGCTGCTTTGGCGCAAGTGATTGGATTTTCTCGAACGAGACGTGTTTTGATTCTTGGCCAATCACACTGCGCCCCACGTTGCGGTGGATCCATTGGCGTCGGGGCAATGACCGACTGTGCTACAGCGGTCGCCCCAGGAACTTTGCAGCCGCGGAATCCCTCTATGGCTGCACGCCGATAGGTTTCCGTCATGCACGAAAGCGTCGCTGGAACTGCGTATCG
>JBIIQD010000460.1:0-3157 GCA_044342265.1 Hydrogenophaga sp.
CTTGCCACCGCGCGGGATGATCACGTCCACATACTGCGGCATGGCAATCAGCTGGCCCACGGCGGCGCGGTCGGTGGTGGGCACCAGCTGCACCGCGTCGGCCGGCAGACCGGCGGCCACCAGGGCCTGCTGCACCAGCGCGGCCAGCGCGCGGTTGGAATCGATGGCCTCGGAGCCGCCGCGCAGGATGCAGGCGTTGCCGCTCTTGATGGAGAGGCTGGCCGCCTCGATGGTCACGTTCGGGCGGCTCTCGTAGATCATGCCGAACACGCCAATAGGCACGCGCATCTGGCCCACCCGGATGCCGCTGGGCATCTGCTTCATGCCCGAGATCTCACCGATGATGTCCGGCATGGCGGCGAGCTGCTCGCAGCCTTCGGCGCAGGTTTCCAGAACCTTGGGGGTGAGCTTCAGGCGGTCCACCATGGGCTCGGCCAGGCCAGCGTCGCGGGCGCGCTCCAGGTCTTTGGCGTTCTCCCGCTGCAACGGCGCCACGTTCTCGCGCAGCAGACGTGCCAGCTCGCGCAAGGCGCGCAGCTTGGTGGCCGCACCGGCCTTGGCCATCAGCGCCGAAGCGGCCTTGGCCTGGCTGCCGAGGGAATTCATGAGATCAACAGTAGACATCGCGTTCATCACGGGATTTTCTCACTTGCACGACCAACGCAACTGGTTTGCGTGAATGGACCAGTGGCACCTGTGGAACTGGCTTCGCCAGGCCACAGGTGCGACTCCCCCGGTAAGCAGGGGAAGCGGCGTCAGCCGCGCAAGGGGGCGAGCGCCCCCGCCACTTTCACCGCCAAACGGTGCAGCGCATCCCATGGGTCACCCGGCCAGTCGGGCTGCTTGAGCCCCTTGACGATGCCGTCCACCGTGTGCGCGTCTTGCAGCCACTGCGCCAATTGCGCAGGCCGCAGCAAGGGAAGGGCCCGCTCGATCAGCTTCTCTTTCACGCCCCAGACGCGGTTCTCGCGCAGCGCCATGGGCAACGGGCGCCCAGCGTCCATGGCGCCGCGAACCCTGTGCAGCGTGCGGATGTCTTCAGAGAGGGCGAAATGCACCAGCACCGCAGCCTCGCCCTCGGCCTGCAGGCCGTCCAGCATGCGTTGCGCCCGCAGTACCTGGCCACCCAGCACCGCTTCGGCCAACTTGAACGGCGTAAAGCGTGCGACATTCAACACTGCGCCTTCTACCTGGTCGAAGCTCAGTTCACCCGCTGGGTAGAGCAGGCCAAGCTTTTGCACTTCCTGATGCGCGGCGAGGAGGTTCCCTTCCACACGGTCAGCAAAAAACTGCAGCGTGCGCTGCCCTTCTTCTCCCGCTGCCACCCGCTGACCCTGTTGCTGCAAGCGCTGTGCAATCCAGGCCGGCAGCGCCTGACGCTCCACCGGATCCACCCGCACCGTCACGCCAAAGCTCTCCAGTGCGCCGAACCAGGCACCCTTTTGGGTGGCCATGTCCAGCCGCGGCAACAGCACCAGTGTCAGGGTCGAGTCGTTGTTTTGTGCCGCCTCGGCGATCTGTTGCAGCACCTGCGAGCCGTCTTTTCCCGGTTTGCCCGAAGGGATCTGGATTTCGATCAACTGGCGGTCGGCAAACAAGCTCATCGATCCACCACTGGCGAGCACTTCGCTCCAGTCGTAGTGAGCGCCTGCCACGGTATGCACCGTGCGCTCGGTGTAGCCCTGGCTGCGCGCAAGGGCTCGGATGGTGTCGGCCGCCTCCTGGATCAGCAACGGCTCGTCGCCGTGCAGGGTGTAAAGAGACCTGAGTCCCTTGTGCAGATGCCCGGCCAGTTGCGGGGCAGCGACCTGCATGGCCTCAGAGTGATTTGACGGCGGCCAGCCGACGCAGCACCTGCTGAACGATGTCACCGTCCATGTCCCGGAACATCAAGGCTTCTTCATTGGCCTTGGCCAAGGTGTTGGTTTCGCTGAAACTGATGTCGCGCTCCAGCAGCAACTCCGTTTCTTCCTGCAGGTATTTGCCCGTTGGCGTGCTCAGGCGAAAACGAAACCGCGCCCTGAGGGTCAACTCACGCACTTCACCCGAAGCATTTTGTCCGGACACCACCCGCTCGTGCTGGTCGATCAAGACATTCAGATGCACTTGCGGAGGTGTCGCAACGCCTCCTGCTTGCGACGCGGCGAACGATCCGGTCGAGCTGTTGGCCACACGGATGCCCGAGCTCAGCATGCCCTGCTGCAAGGCACGGGACATGGAGGTGTTCTCCAACCCGGTCACCAGCACCGAATCGAACGCAAACTTCGGCGCCTGTCGCAGCGCAAAACCACAACCCGTCAGGCTGGTCAGCACACCCGCAGAGCCGGCCACCAACAGGCCACGCAAGGCCACACGCCGGGCTGGGGATTTCAGGACAACTGGAGCCATGGTGGGAAGTCTCGTTCGATGGGTTGATGTCATGCGCAGGAAACCGAAGTTTTATACCACCACGTTCACCAGACGACCGGGCACGACCACCACCTTCTTCGGGGCGGCGCCGTTGGCGGCCTTGGCAAAGGCTTCGCTGGCCAGGGCGGCGGCTTCGATGGCGGCCTTGTCGGCGCCAGCCGGCACGGTCACGCTGCCGCGCAGCTTGCCGTTGACCTGCAGCACGAGTTCGATCTCGTCTTGCACCAGGGCCGACTCGTCCACCTGCGGCCAGGGCGCGTCGAGCAGGCTGCCAATCGTTTGAGCAAAGCCGAGATCGGTCCACAGCGCGTGGGCGATGTGCGGGCAGGCCGGGTAGAGCATGCGCACCAGCAGCGACACGCCTTCACAGCGCAGGGCGGCGTCGCCGTCGCTGCCATCGAAGGCAAAGTCGTCCAGGGCATTGAGCAGCTTCATGCAACCCGACACCACGGTGTTGTATTGCATGCGCTCGTAGTCGTAGCCGACCTGTTTGAGCACCAGGTGCAATTCCCGGCGCAGCTTCTTGCCCTCAGTGCGCACGGCGGCCTGGCTCAGGTCGCGCGCAGTGGCCGCGCGCAGGGCGTCGGCATGCTTGTGCGCAAAACCCCAGACGCGTTTCAGGAAGCGGTAGCTGCCCTCCACCGCCGCGTCGTTCCACTCCAGCGTGGCCTCGGGCGGTGCGGTGAACATGGTGTACAGGCGCGCGGTGTCGGCGCCGTACTTTTCGATCAGGTCTTGTGGGTCGACG
>JBIIQD010000462.1:0-3154 GCA_044342265.1 Hydrogenophaga sp.
TTGATGCTGATCGCCGCATTTTTCGGTGTCATCGGCGCGGTTTACGCTGGTGTGTGGTGGCCAGGCCTGACCCCTGTGGCCTGCGCCTGGATCGGCTGTGCAGTCGGCCTTGCAGCTGCATTGACCATCACCGCATTGCTCGCGGTATTCCATTTGGAACTCGGTGCAGACCTGATCGTGGCCGGTATCGCTGTCAACATTCTGGCAGCGGGGCTTACCGTGTTCCTGCTGGTTGCCATCGTCGGCGACAAGGGTTCTACCGCCGGCCTACACAGCCCTGCCCTGCCCTCGTTGCACATTCCAGGCTTGGCAGATTGGCCAGTGCTCGACACATTGCTCAATGGAGATACCGGCGCGGGCCACAACGCGTTGGTCTATGCGGCCTTTCTTGCCGTGGCGGCCGTGGCCGCGGTGCTGTCATGGACGCGCTACGGTCTCTGGCTACGCGCAACGGGAGAGAACCCGCGCGCAGCGCGCAATGCCGGCATTCCGGTCAAACGGGTGCAATACATCGCGCTATTGGCCAGCGGCCTGCTGGCAGGCCTCGGCGGTATCTACCTGAGCATGGGCTACGTCACGCTGTTCCAGGCAGATATGACCGCCGGCCGAGGGTTTCTCGCGCTCGCTGCCATCTTCTTGGGCGCGCGCCACCCGCTTGGGACACTGGGCGCCGCCTTGCTGTTCGGGGCCGCTGCCGTTCTGGCAACGCAGCTGGGCGCGCTGGACATTTCACCGCATGCAGTGCACATCACATTGCCATTCGTCACGATCTGCGCGCTGGTCTTCGCTGGCCGGCACCGCAGGACTTCACGTCGAACATAAGGAGGACCATCACTTGAAAAGAGAGACACTGAACGACCGAATCCTGGGCTCACTGACCCTCGCTGGCATGGGCGATGCACTGGGGGCGCCCACCGAGCAATGGAGCATTGACGAGATTGCTGAGGCCCATGGCGGCCTGGTCACCCGCTTTGGCGAGCCGCCACAGGACACTTTCGCCGGCGCGAACGCGGGACGGCGCGCCGAAGTGACCGACGACGCAAGCCAGATGTACTACCTTGCTCGCGCGCTGGTCGCTGCCAACGGTACTCTCGACCACAACAGCTGGGTCGCCTGCCTGCTGGACTGGGTGAAGAACTCTTCCAAGGCAGCCTTCATGGGGCCAAGCACAGCCGGTATGGTCAAGGCCCTGCAGGAAGGCTTGGATACCAGTCTTGTCGGCATCATCGGCAGCTCCACACGCAAGATGACCACGGTGGGCACCACAAACGGCGCGGCGATGCGTGTAGCGCCAGTGGGCATGGTCTTTCCAGGACAGATCGAGGCGGCGTGCCAGCAGGCCCTGGTTACCTGTCTGCCTTCGCACGACACCAACGTGGCCATCGCGTCGGCGTGCTCGGTGGCGGCGGCGGTGTCTCGCGCACTGGTGTCGCATAGCGTGGACGATGTCATCGCCGCTGCGCGCGAAGGTGCCGACATTGGAGAACGGCTCGCCACCGAGTTTGCTCGCACCGTCGCTGGACCCAGCTACCCCGCACGACTGGAACTGGCACTTCGAATCGCGGACGAGTCCACCGACGACTATGCCTTCATGCGCCAAATCGAGCGGGTCGTTGGCAACTCGGTGCTGGCTGCCGAATCGGTTCCAGCGGCCATCGCGGTGGTGAAATACACACGTGCAGACCCTATGCGCACCATCTCGCTGAGCGCATCAATGGGCAACGACACCGATTCGATCGCAACCATGGCCGGTGCCATCGTGGGAGCGCTGGTCGGCACCGCGCCGCTGCCTGTCCAACTGGTCGATGAGTTCAAGAGCGCCAACGCCAGCGAATACGACCTGGACGCCATCGCGTCAGATCTCACGCAGATCGCCTGGACCCGCTGGTGCTCTGCATGACAAAGCAGTCTGCTTCTGCCGATGCATCTTCACCACGCCGCTGGGACTTGGTAGCGTTGGGCAATCCTTGCCTGGACATCGTCTTCGCCGTGGACCAGTTGCCCACCAGCGGAGCCAAGGTTTTGGGTCGGCAACTGGGCCACTTTGGTGGTGGCACCGAGGCGAATGTGGCCTGTGCAGTGGCACGGCTGGGAAGGTCTGCCGCGATCTGCGGATGCCTAGGCTCTGACGCAGTGGCCGGCGAACTTAAAGCGTCGTTGGAAGCCTTCGGTGTGTGCACCGAACTGCTTCAGGTGGATGCGACTTCCTCCTCGGCCTGCGCGATCACGGCGCTGGAGCCTTCGGGCGAGCGAAGCATCGTTTACCTGCCCATGCCGCCCGCACCGATTTCATTCGGTCTGGATGACGTATTGCGCCAGGCACGCATGCTCTACCTGATGCCCTATGACGAGGACATGCTGGTCCAAGTCAGCCGTGTCGCGCGCCAGGCTGGCGCGCAGGTGGTCATCGACCTGGAAGAAGCGGTCGCGCCAGATGCCGCCGGGATGTGGCGCCGTATCGAGCAAGCCGACTTGGTGTTTTTCAACGAAGCCGGTTTTCTGGCAGCAGTAGGTGAACCGCCCGGCGAAGCATCCCTGCGTGGCGTCCAGCGTGCGGGTCCGAAAACAATTGTTGTTACGCTGGGGGCGAGTGGCGCCTTGGCTGTTGATGGGGACAGTTTCGCCAGGCAATCCGCCTTCGCCGTCACCGTGGCAGACACCACTGGCGCGGGCGACACCTTCAATGCGGCCTTCCTGGTCAGCAGGATGGAAAAGATGTCGCTCCAGCAGTCCTTGCTCTTCGCCTGTGCCGCTGCCAGTTGCGCCGTCACCGCTGTGGGTGCGCGAACAGGCATGCCTGACATAACCAGGGTGGCGAACGTTCTGGCAGCGGCGGCCAACTGAAGAGATCCACGATGTTGACAGTGTTCGGATCCATTAACGTAGACGTCAGCGTGAGCACGAAAGAGATTCCGCAGCCTGGCGAGACAGTCATGGGCACGAATGGCCTGGTCTCCCCCGGAGGAAAGGGCGCCAATCAGGCGCACGCCGCAGCGCTTTTTGGAACGTCTACATATATGTACGGCGCGGTGGGCGACGACCAGTTTGCTGAAACGGCACTGTCGACATTGCGAGAAGGCGGAGTCCATGTCGCTGCAGTTGAAGTGGCCAAAGGGAGGCCCACCGGCATGGCGATCATCACCGTCGACGCCAG
>JBIIQD010000461.1:0-3154 GCA_044342265.1 Hydrogenophaga sp.
ATTTCTACGGCTCGCCGGTGGTCAAGGATCTCGATGCCTTCATGGATAGCGTCGACCTGGTGGTGACCAACCGCAAGACGCCTGAGCTCGAACGGTTCGGCAAACCTCAATACACACGTGATCTGTTCGCCAAAGACCTGTGAAGGTCATCAGCCATGACAGCTCCTGCGGGTCACTCGCCCACCGTTCACATCCTGCTGGCTACCTATCGAGGAGAACGGTATCTGGGCGAACAGCTGGCATCCATCGCCGCCCAGACGCACGCGGCCTGGACCCTGTTGATCAGTGATGACAACTCCAACGACCGCACCTTGGGGATCTGCCATGAATTTGCCGAGCGTCGCCCGCCGCACCAAGTGCGCGTGGTGAGCGGGCCGCGTCAGCATTCGACCGCCAATTTCCTGCACCTGACGCGCGCCATCGCTGGCTTTGCGGAATCCGACCTGTTTGCGTTTTGTGATCAAGACGACGTCTGGTTGCCCGAGAAGCTGGCTCGCGCTGTCGCCGCGCTACAGGCCGCGCCTTTGCGTGAACAGCAGCCCGCTCTCTATTGCGCACGCACCCGGCTGGTAGACCACCGACTGAAGCCTCTGGGCACTAGTGCGCTGCCAGCGCGCCCACTGGGGTTTGGCAATGCTCTGTTGCAAAACGTCGCTAGCGGCAACAGCATGGTGTTCAACGCCCCGCTGCTGCGGCTGCTGCGCCGCGTTGATCCAGCCCACTCCGTGTTGCACGACTGGACCGCTTACCAGGCTGTCACGGGCTGCGGTGGCTGGGTGTCTTTCGATCCAGAACCCTGCTTGCTGTACCGCCAGCACGACGCCAACCTGATCGGATCGCAGGGCCGTTCCTGGGACAAAGTGCAGCGCATGGGCTTGCTGTTCAAGGGCCAGTACCGCGTCTGGGGCGACCAGACCGAAGCGGCGATGAAAGACATCAAGGAGCACCTCAGCCCTGAAGGTCAGCGTTTGTTGCGCAACTTCCAGCACATGCGCCGCCAACCCCACTTTGCAGCACGCCTTCGCGCGGGCGCAAGCAGCGGTCTGTGGCGCCAGACCCGCTCAGGCCGCGCCAGTTTCTGGCTCGGCCTGGCGCTGAACCGGATGTGACTGGACATGGCCCTGGTTTTGGTCCTGCTACCGGTCTTCAATGGCTCCGCTTACCTGAAAGAACAGGTCGAATCGATCCTCAACCAGAAGGACGTGCACACCATCGTCCTATGGCGTGACGACGGTTCGACCGACGATTCGGTGGCACTGCTACAGACGCTGGAGCAGCGCTGGCCAGGGCGCATCGAACGTGTGCTGGATAACCTCGGCAACCTGGGGGCCAGCGGCAGTTTTTCGCGTCTCATGGACCTTGCACTGACCTACCAGGCTCCGGCGCCCTGGTCTGGTGCCGTGACCTACTTTGCCTTGTCCGATCAGGACGACCTCTGGCACACCGACAAACTCAAGTCCTGCATGGCCGCCATGCGCCGTCTCGAACTGGAGCAGAAAGGCCAACCCGCGCTGGTGCACAGCGATCTGCGGGTCATCGACGACAGCGGTCGCGAGATTGCACCGTCAATGGCGCGCTATCAGGGCCTTCAGGTGGGCCGTCCCAGTCTCGCGGCCCAGGCACTGAGCAACACGTTGACGGGCTGCACCAGTCTGATGAATCGCGAGTTGTTGACACTGGGACTGCCGATCCCACCCGAGGCCATCATGCACGACTGGTGGTTGTCGATGGTGGCCTCCGCCCTGGGCACCAGGTCCTACCTGGATCGGGCGCTGATGGACTACCGACAGCACGAGCGCAACGCCATCGGCGCCAAAGCCAAAGACGACAACCCGCGGGAAAAGCGATTCTTCAAGCGGCTGGCAGGCTTCTTCGACCAGCGACATCGACAGATTTTTGGTCTCAATGCCCGCCAGGCCAGAGCTTTCCTGCAGCGTTACCACCAGCGGCTCAGTGTTGCCCACCGCATGACCTTGCGTTGCGTCATGCTGCTGGCCTGGCCAATTCCGCCTTTGCAGCGCTCGATCTTTCTGATCCTGAGGAAGCTGTGAGTCTGCGCCTGTCCATGGTCAGCCACGGCCAATCTTCACTGGCCAACAGACTCTTGCAGGACCTGCAGGGAATTCAAGAGGTGGACGATCTGGTGCTGACGCAAAACACGCCGGACGCGCCGATGGTATTGCCCCATGGGATGGCTGTTCAGCATCGGGTCAATGCCGTGCCGATGGGGTTTGCAGCCAACCACAACCAGGCCTTCGAGGGCTGCCAGTCCAGCTTTTTTTGCGTGGCCAATCCAGATTTGCGATTGGCAGCAAACCCTTTCCCTGGCTTGCTGGCGGCGATGCGGGACCCCGGCGTGGGGCTGGTCGCCCCCCTGGTTTTGTCGCCGGCGGGGCTGCCAGAGGACAATGCTCGCCGGTTTCCGACAGCCTGGAACCTTGGACGCAAACTGCTGGGCGGAGACGATGGGCGCTACCATCTGCAGTCTGCCGAGCCCATCAGTCCACAACCGGTCGACTGGGTGGCAGGCATGTTTCTCCTGTTTCGGGCCGAAGCCTTTCAGGATGTGGGAGGCTTTGATGCTAAATTCCACCTCTATTACGAGGATGTGGATATCTGCGCCCGCCTGTGGAAAGCAGGCTGGAAAGTGGTGTGCGATCCGGCGGTCACGGTGATTCATGAAGCGCAGCGCGCCAGTCGGCACAACCCGCGTTACATGAGCTGGCACGCCGCAAGCATGGCGCGCTACTTTTTCAAACACCTGGGCCGCCTGCCGCACGTACCGGCGCCCGCGCAAGGACACCCCCCTTTTTGACCCACGCCATCCGCCACCAATGGCGGCGATGGGATACAGGAGCGCCTGTGGCACTCCTCAACCAACAGGAGATGAGAATGATTCTGGTGACTGGCGCCGCAGGCTTTATCGGTGCGAACTTTGTGCTGGACTGGTTTGCGCAGACTCAGGAACCCGTGGTCAATCTGGACAAGCTGACCTATGCCGGCAATCTGGAAAACCTGGCCACCCTGCAGGGCACGCCGGGTCACCGCTTTGTTCAGGGTGACATCGGCGACCGGTCGCTGATGGACAAGCTTCTGGCCGAGCACCGTCCGCGAGCGGTGGTGAATTTTGCCGCTGAGAGTCATGTGGACCGTT
>JBIIQD010000026.1:0-12043 GCA_044342265.1 Hydrogenophaga sp.
GCCTCAATGCGTCACAGGCGCACAAGTGCAAAGCTGACCGAGGACGAAGTGAAGACAGTACACGACCCGGCAAGATCCATGTCGACGACATCCATCAAGCCCCGCCTGCTCACCCACCTCCACGCGCCTACGCCCTGACCCGGCAGTCTGCGCGGACCACCCTCGTGTGCCCGCCCCGACCGTCACCGACTTCCTGGTCATTTGCCCGGGACACCACCGGGTCATCGGCTCTCCGGCAGTTCCTTCCCCGTTCGCTTTCTCTCGCTGGTTCATGGCTCATCGGCGCTCGGACATTTCCGAGTGTCTTTGTCAGTGTCAGTGAAAAGGAAAACGCACCATGAAACGCATGTTGATCAACGCCACGCAGGCCGAAGAGCGCCGCCTGGCCATCGTCGACGGGCAAAAACTGCTCGACTACGAAATCGAAATCGAAGGGCGCGAACAGCGCAAAGGCAACATCTACAAAGCCGTCGTCACCCGCGTCGAGCCTTCGCTCGAAGCCTGCTTTGTCGACTACGGTGAAGACCGCCACGGCTTCCTGCCGTTCAAGGAAATCTCCAAGCAGTTCTTCCAGGGCAATGTGTCGCCCTCGCAGGCCCGCATCAACGACGTGATCAAGGAAGGCCAGGAACTGCTGGTCCAGGTCGAAAAAGAAGAGCGTGGCAACAAGGGCGCCGCCCTGACCACCTTCGTCAGTCTGGCGGGCCGGTACGTGGTGCTGATGCCGAACAACCCGCGCGGCGGTGGCGTGAGCCGGCGCATCGAAGGCGAAGACCGCCAGGAACTCAAGCAGGCGCTGGACCAGCTCGAGTACCCCAACGGCATGAGCATCATCGCGCGCACCGCCGGTATCGGCCGCGACGCGCCCGAGCTGCAGTGGGACCTGAACTACCTGCTCAAGCTCTGGAGCGCCATCGACGGTGCGGCCAAAGGCGGCAAGGGCGCCTACCTGATCTACCAGGAATCGAGCCTGGTGATCCGCGCGATCCGCGACTACTTCAACAGCGACATCGGCGAGATCCTGATCGACACCGACGACATCTACGAACAGGCTCACCAGTTCATGAGCCACGTGATGCCCGAGCACGGCCACCGCGTGAAGCGCTACCGCGACGACGCGCCGCTGTTCAGCCGCTTCCAGATCGAGCACCAGATCGAAACCGCCTACAGCCGCACGGTGAACCTGCCGTCGGGCGGCGCCATCGTGATCGACCAGACCGAAGCGCTGGTGGCGGTGGACGTGAACTCGGCCCGCGCCATCAAGGGCGGCGACATCGAAGAAACCGCGACCCGCACCAACCTGGAAGCCGCCGACGAAGTGGCTCGCCAGGCCCGCCTGCGCGACCTCGGCGGCCTGATCGTGATCGACTTCATCGACATGGAGGAGTCAAAGAACCGCCGCGAGGTGGAAAACCGCCTGCGCGACGCGCTGCGCCAGGACCGCGCCCGCGTGCAGTTCGGCTCCATCAGCAAGTTCGGCCTGCTCGAAATGAGCCGCCAGCGTCTGAAGCCGATGCTGAGCGAAGGCTCGTCCATTCCCTGCCCGCGCTGCGGTGGTTCCGGCCACATCCGCGACACCGAAAGCTCGGCGCTGCAGATCCTGCGCATCATCCAGGAAGAGTCGCTCAAGGACAGCACGGCCGCGGTGCTGGTGCAGGTGCCGGTCGAAGTGGCCAGCTTCCTGCTGAACGAGAAGCGCACCGAGATCACCAAGATTGAACTCAAGCAGCGCATCAACGTGCTGCTGGTGCCTAACAAGTCGCTCGACACCCCGAACTACAAGCTCGAACGCCTGAAGCACGACGACCCGCGCCTGGACAACCTGGACGCCAGCTACAAACTGGCCGACGAACCCGACGAAGCCACCGGCTTCACCCGCCGCAGCCAGGAACGCACCAACAAGCAGGAACCGGTGATCAAGGGCGTGCTGCCCGACGGTCCGGCTCCGGTGGCTGCGCCCAAGCCAGAAGCGCTCGTGGCGCCCCCGGTGGTCACTGCGGCGCCTGTGGTTGTCCAGGCACCAGCGGCCAAGGCACCGGCAGAGAAAGGCTTTTTCGGTTGGCTCAAGGGATTGTTTGGCGCCTCACCCGAACCGATTCCCCAGGTCTCGGCAGCGCCAGTGCCTGAGGGCAACAAGTCAGAACGCAACGACGGCGCGCAGAAAAATGGGCGTGATGGCCGTGGACGCGGCGGACGCAACGGCGAAGGCCGGGGCGACCGGGGCGACAAAGGTGATCGTCGCGACGGCAACCGGCCGCCGCGTGGCGAAGGACGCAGCGAACGCGTTGAGGGTCAGGCCCGCAACGGCGAACAGCGTCGCAACGAAGGTCGGGGCGAGCGGGTGGAAGGCCAAGGCCGCAGCGGCGAACAGCGCCGCAGCGAAGGTCGGGGTGAGCGGGCGGAAGGCCAAGGCCGCAATGGCGGTCAGCGCCGTGACAACCGTGCTGATGCAGCCCCAGCTGAAGCGCTCAGCACTGAGTCCGACAACCGGGTGCCTTTGATGGCTGAAGCGGCGGACGCGGCTGTGGACGGTGGTCGCCGAGAGCGCCGGGGTGGCCGAAATGACAACCGCCGTCGCCAGGGCTCTGAGACCCCTGACACCACAACGCCATCGCTGGCCCATGACGGAGCGCCAGACGCTGCTGCAAGCACAGCACCCATCGAAGGTGGCGAGACCGACAGCGGCGCCGCGCGCGGGCCGCGCGAGCGCCGCTCCAGGGATCGTTACGGACGTGATCGGCGCGGCGACCGTGGCCCTCGAGAGGGGGAGTCGACCGAGGTGACATCCTCCGAAGTGAGCGATGATCCCCTGTTGGCCACGGTATCGGACGAGACTGTCGATCAGCGTCCTGCGCGCAGCTACTTCACTCAGGCCAACGCCGCCCCCGTGGTCACGGCTTCACCGTCTGCAGTTCAAACCGCGCCCTTGGAGACGTTGCCGTCGCCCGTGATGGCCTCACCGCAGGTTGCACCACGCGCGGCGCCAGCAGCACCGGTGACCCAGCCAGTCGCAGTGGTGCCTGTGGGAATGCCCAAGGTAATGCCCTTTGCATTGTCACTCGATGAGCTGAGCCAAGTGGCCCAAGGCAGTGGCTTGGAGTGGATCAACTCCGACGCAGCAAAGGTGGCCCAGGCACAGGCCGCTATCGCGGCCGAGCCGCAACCGATACATGTACCACGCGAACCCAAGCCGGTGGTGATGGTCGATGAAGGTCCACTGGTGCTGGTGGAAACGCGCAAAGACTTGCGCGACGTGACGCTACCTTTTGACGCCCGCTGACCATCCACGGTGCCCTTCTCAGCCGAGAAGGCTGGTGGGTTGAACAGCCATAGAAAAAGCCGACCTCAGGGTCGGCTTTTTCTATGGCTTTGCTGTCCACCTTGCCCTTCTCGGCACGTCGTCCGAGTGCGCACTTCCGCGTTCCCTATTCACCCATCAAAGCGGCACGCTTCCACGCGATTTGCGCGCCTTCCGCGTCGCCCCGTTCTTCCGCCAACAGCGCCAACGCACACCAGGTGCGGCGCAGCAAATTCGGATCGCTCAGGCTGTGACTGGCCTGCCCAAGCAATTGGGCGGCTTTGCCCCAAAGCTGGCGCTGCCGGCAGGCTTGTCCCGTGAGGTACTGCAAGTAGGCGTTGTTGGGCCACTGGCGCTGGCTTTGCTCCAGACGGGCCAACCAGTCAGCACCCAGGCGCGGAAGGCATGGTTCTAGAGCGACCACCCACTGCCGCTGCTGATCGCCAGTGAGCGATGCGATCTGCGGCCACAACGGCTCCATCCAATTCTTGATCTGAAGGAACGCTGCAGCATCAGCGCTATCTTCCAAAGCGCCGTGTGCCACCAAACGGTTGGCTTGCGCCACCGCAGCAAGCGCCAGCTCTGGCATGGCGCGTTCAGTGGCGTCAAGCCGAGACCACACCGACTGCAATTGAGAAAGGTCGTGCGACTCACGCAGCGCATCAAGGGCGAGCCCGCGCACGATGCTGCGGGAGGCCTCGGCAGAAAAAGCGCGGTGCTTGGCCAGCAGGCGTGCAGTTTCAAGCGCTTCCCCGGTGACACCGCCCAGACGGGCGACGCGCAGCTTCAGACGCAGCGCCTGAATACGCCGCGCGGCCCCTTGCGGCAATTCGGCCAGATAGCCGCGCGCCGCCTGCAGGTCACGATCTTCCACCGCCCATCGCACCGCGCGCAGCAATGCGCCTTCTCGTGCTTCAGGCGAGGCCTTGGCCATCTTGGGGTGCAAGGCTGCCTGCAAGTGCTCGTCACGGGTATTGCGGTTTTGCAATGACTGCGCCGCTTCTGCCACCAGCAGGTGGGCCAGCAATTGCAGTTGTCCACGGCGCGGCCACTGAGCGGCGGGCTGCGCATTGAGTTGCTCCAGAGCCGACAATCCTGCAGACTGGGCGCGCACAAAGCGGCCAGCGAGCTGATGCGCCAAGGCATCCATGACTGAGCCCACGGTGGCGCGCTCCATCTGCAGACTGCGCCAGCGCTGCGCCTGCCGGGGCAGTTCGCGCAACATCGCGGCCGCTCGCATCGCCAGGTACAGCAACACAAACCCGAGCACGAGGCACAGGAACACGAAGTTGAACGAGACATCAAACCGGTACGGTGGCCAGAAGAGACTGACCATGGCCTGGTTGTCTCCGACCAGCAGCGCCAGGGCCACAGCCAATGCCGCCAGCCCCAGCAGCCAGAACACGCTGCGCATGGCGCCCAACTGGTGCCTGAGCCCGTGCGCGCGCATCAGCGGCCTCCGGCCGCAACCGCCAAAGCGGCCAGGCTTTCATCCGGTTGAGGCAACTGGGTCGACGTCAACTCGGCCCGAAGCTGGGTCACGACGGCCTGCGCAGCCGCCACATCCGGGGACGTGGTGTCAAAGTGACGCGCCAATGCCTCATCAATGTTCTTCAGATCGTCTTGCACCGCTTCCAACTGGCGCGCCAGCAGTCCCAACCGCGCGTTGAGCAAGCGCAGCTTGAGGTTCTCGCGAAGGAAAAAGGCCTGTTCCGGCGCAAGCAACACGGCCTCGGGCCGATCAATGCGGCTGACGCGGACCAGCTCGCGACCGCTTCGCGTGGTCTCTTCCCATACTCGGCGCCAGAACCCATTCCACCTGGACACCAGGCTGTCCCACTTCGAGAGCACTGGTTCGGCGCTGTCGATCGGGGCCGGGCCATTCACGACGGGCGCCACCTTGGCGATCGCATTGGTCGGAACACCCGCCTTGGCCTTGTCAGGGGCGTTGGATTTTGACCGAGTGGCGTTGGCCAAAGGCCCTACTTCGTTGGGCACTGGCCATTGGTCCACCCGTCGCACCAGCTCATCCAGGCGCTGAACCAGAGATGGCACATCGGCCACGGCCATGCTGCGGATGCGCTGCGCGTCTCGCGCCATGGCGCGCTGCACTGGATTGAGCCGCGGCTGGGCAGCCCGGGAGATGCGCACATCAGCCGCCTGGAGCGCGGCCAGCAAGGGCTGGACACTGCCCGTCAACTCAGTTTGCTGCTGTGCCAGCCGAAGGGCCGACTCCAGATCCTGCACCAGGTTGTCATCTCTGGAGCGAGACAGCGCCAGCATCAGTTCTTCCAATTGAGACCGTTGCAGGCTGACCTCTGAAAGCTTGACCTCAGCCACCGCCAGCCGCGCTTGCAGCTCCTTGGTGCTTCCCTCCGCCTGCAATGCCAGCGCCCGGGTATCGCTCGATTGGTTGGCGGTATCCTGGCTGCGCCGGGCCAGCTCCTTTTGTGTGAAGTCCAGCTTCTGCCACAGCAAACTGGCCATGATCAGCGCCAACACCGCCAACACCAGCGCGGCGGCCGCGAGCCAGGGCCCGAAATTCCGCGGTCTTCTCGCCAGCGCAGCTGAGGCCTCGGGGCTGACCACGGCAGCTTCTTGCGGTGCAGCGGAGGTTGGGGAGGAGTCTTGGTTCATGGGGATCTCTGGGCCAATTCTAGGGCGCACAACATGTCCTCCAGATCGGGCCGACTGGTGAACACGCGACCGAACCCAGCGGCTTGTGCAGCCGTGGCAATGCGTTCGTGGGTGCACAAGGCCTGAGCTTGCGACCAGCGGGCGAATGGCAAAAGGCTTTCCAAATGGCCCACGGCTTCCGAGCTGCTGAACAGCCACACACTGTCAGGCCCTGAAGCCGCCTGTGCTTGACTCTGCTGAAACTCGGTCCACACTGGCGCACGCCGTTCATAGGTCACGCAAGTCGCGACGCGGGCACCGCGCGCCCTGCATTGGTCCATCAACCAGTCCCGACCGCTGCCCGTGATGCCGTACGTTGTCGTTCCTTCCGATTCGGGGGAAACACCCCGAACGACCAGCAAGCGTGCGCCGTCGACCATCTGGTGCTGAACCATTGGCCACAGGTGCTCAGAATCAAACTGCAGCGCGTCGGCCGGAGGGGTATCAATGCGTGAGGCATCCACGCCCAATGGAATGAGCGATTGGGCCAAAGCGCGCGCTGTCCCGGGGCCAGGCGCCCAGAAGCGGGTGCGATGACCAGGATGTTCGGTCGACAGCGCCACCCCGTTGCGGAAAAAGTGGTGCACTGCGGCTGCGCTCACGAACATCAGGGCATCGTGGTCCTGCCAACCCGATCGCGCCTGCGCCAATGCCGACAAGACCTGGGGTTCTCGGGGCGCCGCGATCTCGATCAAGGGCAAGGCCATCGTGGTCCATCCGCGCTCGCGAAAAGCCGCCAACCAAGCGGCAGCCTCTTGGGCTGGGCGCGTCACCACCAACCTGTGCCTTCGGGCCGGCGTTGACTCCGGCACCGCGCTCAAGGCTAGTTCCCCACTGCCAGCGCGCCGCCAGCGCGCAGCGCCTGCGCCACCTGCTGACCCAAGGCCTCGGCCTGCGCCAAGGTTTCGACCCGGGCTTGCTCCATCACGCGGACCACCGGCGTGCACCCCTCAGGATCACCCCAGGCAGCATCCAGCCGCAGCATCTGCACGAGCTCGTTGTCCCAGCGCGCATAAGCGGCCAACGGCATCGAGCAACTTCCCCCCATGGCACGCGACACGGTGCGTTCGGCGGCCACACGCAGCCAGGTCCGCAGGTGCACCAGCGGCGCGAGCGCGCTCACCAGATCGGTGCGTCCACTGCGAATCTCGATGCCCAGCGCGCCTTGGCCCGCCGCTGGGAGCGATTGCTCGGGTTCAAAGATGGCGCGGATGCGCGACGACAGGCCCAAACGCTTTAGCCCAGCGGCCGCCAGCACGATGGCGTGGTACTGGCCCTCATCGAGCTTGCGCAACCGGGTGTCCAGGTTGCCACGCAACGGTTCAATGCGCACATCCTGGCGCCCGATTCGGTCCAGCGACTCGCGCAGCAGCACCAGGCGACGCAAGCTGGAGGTCCCGACCACGCCGCCCTGAGGCAGCTGGTTCAGCGAGGCACAGTCTGGCGACACCCAGGCATCGCGCGGGTCCTCACGCTCCATCACGCACGCAAGCTCAAACCCTGGTGGCAGGTCCATCGGAACATCCTTGAGCGAATGCACCGCGATATCGGCGCGCCCTTCGTCCAGCGCCACTTCCAGCTCTTTGACAAACAGCCCTTTGCCCCCGACCTTGGACAGACTGCGGTCCAGGATCTGGTCGCCCTGGGTGGTCATCCCCAACAAGGTGACCTGGTGGCCCAAAGCTTGCATGAGAGCTTGGACATGCTTGGCCTGCCACAAGGCCAGGCGGCTCTCGCGGGTGGCGATGATGATGTTCAGGCCACCGGGGGGGTTTGAGATGGACACGTCGAAAGATCCAGAAAAGTCCACGCCCAATTTGGCGTTTTCGTACCCGCTTGGTAACGGGAAAAGCAGCAGACGATGCTAGCATGCCTACTGCCCAAATTTTCAGCACAACTGTCGCTTGCCCATGAGCCGAACCACTGCACGCAGCCCCCTGACTTCCCTTTCTACCAGCCCTGCGGCGCAGACCAAGTCAGCCGTTTCCAAGGACCAGCCCCTGGTCCATGACATCCGCTTGCTGGGGCGCATCCTGGGCGACGTGATTCGTGAACAGGAAGGCCCTGACATGTTCGAGCTGATCGAGCAAATCCGTCAGCTCTCGGTCTCTTTCCGTCGCCACGACGATGCCTCGGCCGACAAGGCTCTCAAGAAGCTCCTCAAGGGTCTGTCGGGCCAGCAGACGGTCAGCGTGATCCGCGCCTTTACCTACTTCAGCCACCTCGCCAATCTGGCCGAAGACCGCCACCACATCCGCCGCCGCGCGATCCACGACCGCGCGGGCGACGTGCAGGAAGGCAGTCTGGCGATGACCTTGCAGCGGCTGAAGAAAGCAGGCATTTCCAGCGCCCAGGTGGTCGAGACCCTCGCGGCCAGCCACATTTCACCGGTACTCACAGCGCACCCGACCGAGGTCCAGCGCAAGAGCATCCTCGACGCTGAGCGCGCCATTGCGCTGCTGCTGGCCGACCGAGAAAGCCTTCTGGCCCGCGATCTCGTGGACAACGAGGCGCAGCTGCGCGCCCGCGTGACCCAGCTGTGGCAAACCCGGTTGCTGCGCTTCACCAAACTCACAGTGGCCGACGAGATCGAAAACGCACTGAGTTACTACCAAAGCACCTTTCTGTCTCAGATTCCGCGCCTGTACCGCGACCTCGAAGAGGGACTGGGCGACCGAAACGTGGCGCCGTTCCTGCGCATGGGCCAGTGGATCGGTGGCGACCGCGATGGCAACCCGTTTGTCACCGCCTCTACCCTGGAGCTTGCCCTTCAAAGCCAAAGCGAGATGGTGCTGCGCCACCACCTGACACAGTTGCACCTGCTGGGCGCCGAACTGTCGGTCTCGGCCATGCTGGCATCGGTCAGTCCTCAGATGCAGGCGCTGGCCGAGCGCTCGCCCGACAAGAACGCCCATCGACAAGATGAACCTTACCGACGTGCCTTGACCGGCATGTACGCGCGCTTGGCCGCGTCACTCAAAGCGCTCACCGGTGGCGACGCAGCGCGACACGCGGTCGCGCCACAAGACCCCTACCGAAGTGCCGACGAGTTGCTGCACGACCTGCGCACGATTGAAGCCTCGCTCGTCTCGCACCACGGCGGCGCGTTGGCCCGTGGGCGCCTGCGCCCGCTGATGCGAGCGGTAGAAGTGTTTGGCTTTCATCTCGCCACGGTGGACCTCAGGCAGAGTTCAGACAAGCATGAAGAGGTGATCGCAGAGTTGCTTGCGACTGCCCGTATCAAAGCGGACTACGGTGCGCTGGATGAGTTGACCAAGCGCGAGGTGTTGTTGCGCCAGCTCAATGACGCCAGGCCTTTGCGCGTGCCTGGCGCCAGTTACTCTGACCACACACGCAGCGAACTGGCCATCTTCGAAACTGCCCGTGCGGGCCGCGAGCGGCTGGGTGCTCAGGCGATCCGCCACGCCATCATCAGCCACACCGAGACCGTCAGCGACCTGCTCGAAGTCTTGCTGTTGCAGAAAGAAGCGGGGCTGATGCATGGTCTGTTGTCTGAGGATGCAATGGTCGACCTGATCGTGGTGCCTTTGTTCGAAACGATCGAAGACCTGCGCAATGCCGCCCCCATCATGCGTGACTACTACGCCCTGCCCGGCGTGCGCGCCATGGTGCAGCGCGGACAGTCCGATGGCTACAGCGAACAGGACATCATGCTCGGCTACTCCGACAGCAACAAGGACGGCGGCATCTTCACCAGCAACTGGGAGCTGTACCGCGCCGAGACCGCGCTGGTTGGCCTGTTCGACGCGCTCAACAGTGGCAGCAACCACCCGATCCGCTTGCGCATGTTCCACGGCCGTGGTGGCACGGTCGGCCGTGGCGGAGGGCCCAGCTACCAGGCCATTCTGGCGCAACCACCGGGCACGGTGCGCGGCCAGATCCGCCTGACCGAACAGGGCGAGGTCATCGGCTCCAAATACGCCAACCCCGAGATCGGACGCCGCAACCTCGAGACCTTGGTCGCGGCCACGCTTGAAGCGACGCTGCTCAAGCCCACGCGCAATGCAACGGCCGAGTTCCTGGCCGCGGCTGCCACACTGTCCAGCCACAGCATGATGGCTTACCGCGCCCTGGTGTACGACACCCCGGGGTTCGCCGACTACTTCTTCTCGGCGACCCCAATCCGCGAGATCGCCGAGCTCAACATTGGTTCGCGTCCCGCTTCGCGCAAGGCGACACAGAAGATCGAAGATCTGCGCGCGATTCCTTGGGGTTTCAGTTGGGGCCAGTGCCGTCTGACCCTGCCGGGCTGGTACGGTTTTGGTACGGCGGTGCAGACCTTCCTGATGGCGGATGGCGAGAAAGGCCAACTCAAACAAAAGGCGCTGCTGCAGAAGATGTGCAAGCAGTGGCCGTTTTTCAATACGCTGCTGTCCAACATGGACATGGTGTTGGCCAAGAGCGACCTGGCGCTGGCCAGCCGCTACGCCGAACTGGTGCCCGACAAAAGGCTGCGCAACAAGGTGTTTGGCGCCATCGAGGCCGAGTGGCACCGGACGACCGAGGCGCTGACCATGATCACTGGCGAGAAGCAGCGGCTGGCGAGCAACGCGGCGCTGCAACGC
This sequence comes from Hydrogenophaga sp., assembly GCA_044342265.1. Lineage (GTDB taxonomy): Bacteria > Pseudomonadota > Gammaproteobacteria > Burkholderiales > Burkholderiaceae_C > Hydrogenophaga. Next base: position 10,561 of record JBIIQD010000026.1, read on the forward strand.
TCGATTCGCCACCGATTCCCTTACATCGACCCGCTGCATCACCTGCAGGTCGAGCTGGTGAGGCGCTACCGTGCGGGAGAGAACCACGCCGACCGAGATGAAAAAGTACGCCGAGGCATTCACATTTCGATCAATGGCATTGCCGCGGGCCTACGCAACACCGGTTGAGGCATTGCCCCCGGCCTCAACAGGGCGGGGATGCGCCCACTAAAATGAAAGTGTGACCCAATTGCTCAACGCTGACCTCCATTGCCATTCGGTGATTTCCGATGGCACGCTGGCGCCTGAGATCTTGGCCCAGAGAGCCAAGGCCAACGGTGTCGAGCTGTGGGCACTGACCGACCATGACGAGGTCGGTGGACAAGACCGCGCCCTGGCGGCGGCGCGGGCGGTCGACCTGCCTTATCTCACTGGCACAGAGGTCTCAGTGACGTTTCTGGGCATCACCGTTCACATCCTGGGCCTGGGTTTTGATCACCGGGCGCCCGCGCTGGTGGAGGGCCTGCGCCAGACCCGAGGGGGGCGCGAGCAGCGGGCGCGCGACATGAGCGATGACCTCGCACGTGTAGGCATCCCCGGCGTCTACGAAGGTGCGTTGAAGTATGTCGGCAATCCGGAATTGATTTCACGCTCCCATTTCGCGCGGTATCTTGTGGAAATCGGTGTCTGCAAAGAGACCAACGAGGTGTTTCGCAAGTACATCACCGAAGGCAAACCCGGCTTTGTGCCACACCGCTGGGCTTCATTGCGTGACGCTGTGGGCTGGATCACTGGCGCGGGTGGCGTCGCCGTCATCGCGCACCCTGGCCGGTACGCTTTCACCGCCAATGAGGAATACGCCTTCTTCACTGAATTCAAGGCCCTCGGGGGTCAGGGCATTGAGGTGATGACGGGCGCACACGGCCTAGCCGATGTCGTCAAATACACCGAGTTCTGCAGCGAGTTCGACATGGTGGCCTCTCGAGGCAGTGACTTCCACAGCCCGGAAGAAAGCCACATCGACCTGGGCAAGCTGCCCGATCTGCCCGGCAGCGTCACGCCGGTCTGGTCGCTGCTCGAATCTCGCGTTCAATAACATTCTCCTGATCGTTGAAGCCTTTGCGTGGCATGGTGGGCGAACTGGCCTTTGCGGTCAGCACCGCTGCCTAAAGACGACACGGACGAGTCCACGCTCCAAGCCGCCACAGGCACCTTGAACGGTGACATCACAATAGGACATGTCACAGTTTTTCGACGTTCATCCCGACAACCCGCAACCCAGACTGCTCAAGCAGGCGGTGCAACTGCTGGAGCGCGGCGGCGTGCTGGCGGTGCCGACCGATTCAAGTTACGCCCTGGTTTGCCACCTGGACGACAAAGCCGCGGCCGACCGGCTTCGGCGCATTCGCCAGGTCGATGACAAGCACCATCTGACCCTGCTCTGCCGCGACCTGAGTGAGCTGTCCAGCTACGCCAAGGTCGACAACCGCCAATACCGGCTGCT